>RDXD01000486.1 GCA_004292575.1 Bacteroidota bacterium | reverse complement strand
GGTGCCGCTGATGCTGCTGGGCAGTCTTACGGTTGTAGGCACCGTTGGCTATATCTATATTGATGATTATCCGCCGCTTGATGCGCTTTACATGACGGTAATTACGTTGGGTACTGTGGGCTTTGGTGAAATTCACCCGTTAAGCGACGCCGGCAGAATATTTACTATTTTCCTGATTGTTTCCAGCCTTGGCCTTGTGGCTTATTACATAACCCTGGTTACCAGGCTTTTGCTTGATGGGGAATGGCGCAAGCAATACCGGATGTACCTGCAGGCAAAAAAACAAAATGATATGAAAAACCATGTAATTGTATGCGGATACGGGCGCAACGGGCGCCGCGCCTGCGAGGTGCTTAAACAAAACAACATTCCCTTCATTATTATTGAACAACGAACATCACACGTTAACGAAGTTGACCGGGAAAAGGAACTGATTATTGCTGGCGATGCCACCAAAGATGAAGTTTTAATGGAAGCCGGTGTACAAAGAGCTAAGGCCTTAATTACAGCCTTACCCAACGATAGCGACAATCTTTTTGTGGTGCTTACCGCAAGGCAAATGAACCCTCAAATGACGATAATCAGCCGGGCTAGCGATAACCACACTATTAATAAATTAAAAATTGCCGGGGCCTCCAATGTAATTATGCCTGACAAATTGGGCGGGGCACACATGGCATCGCTTGTAATTATTCCGGATGTGCATGAGTTTTTCTCCATGCTTACCACACAATTTAATGATGATTTTAAAGTGGAAGAAATTTCGGTGCAAACAGCTGCAAACCTTGGTGAACTTAACTTGTGGAAGAAATCTGGCTGTACTGTTTTGGGCGTAAAGCAGGCCGATAACCACTATGTTAAAAACCCGGGCCCCGACTACCTGCTCATGAAGGGGGAAAGCTTAATTGTAATGGGTAATAAGCAACAACTAGAAATGGCGAAAACCCTTCTCGCCTAGGGAAGTAAATATTCGTATTGCTTTTCTTCTTCTGTTACCGTATTCAACAGCCTGATTTCATGTGAAATGCCCACCATTCATGCGACATCACCCCAGTCAAATACTGAATCTGAAGCTGGATCCAATAACCTTGCTCCTGACCTTTCAACTCCCACCATAAGTCCGTGCTTTTTTTCCCTCATGCCTGATCAGCGAATGATTTTTCCCTTAATCCATTCTCTTCATTTACCATAATTTTTTCAGACTCATAAAATTGGCCAACATATCAGATTTGGCTTTGTCCTCATCCTCCTGCAAGGCAACCTTGGCAGTACGGTTTTGCAATTGGGTATCGGCTTCGATTACCTCACCCCCACTTGCACAAAGCGCATTTTGAAAGTACGTGCCGTAAGCCGAAGATCTATGTTGTAAACAGGCTGATTCCGCAAGTGCGGGATCACGTTCGTTAATCAGGCATAGATCGTCCACTTAGCGTTGGCACTTAAAGTTTTACGCAACCATTAGCTTGTAGCGTTCCCTCGGCCAAAAAGCCTGTGAAAGACTTTTATATCGCAGACGGCTCGGTGAGGGCTGATAAACTGGCAGCGCTGTCCACTAAAAGAGCCGGATTGCAGCAAGCGGCCACACACCATCAGCGCTACTTTAGGAGCCTCCAGGCCCACGCGATGCCATTTACACAAAGGCATATTGCAAACGGGTGAAATTTGGGCGTTACATTTGGGGAAAATTTACAGATACTACCTTCTTTCATGAGCCAGCACCCGCAAACCAATGCCATCCGCATACAAACGCCACTTACTAGTCAACACGAGCATAGCACGCCGCTTTTTCTTACCAGCAGTTTTCAGTTTGAAACTGCCGAAGACATGCAGGGGGCCTTTGCCGAAACCAACGACCACAACATTTACAGCCGTTTTGTAAACCCCACCGTACAAGAGTTTATTGACAAAGTATGCGCCCTAGAGGGCGCCGAAGACGGTTTTGCAACTGCTACTGGCATGGCTGCTGTTTTTGGGAGCTTTATGACTTTTTTGAGTGCCGGCGACCACATCCTTAGCTCGCCCGCCGTATTTGGCAGCACCCATACCATTCTTACCAAGTACCTACAACGCTGGGGCATACAATGCACTTATGCCAACTTTAGCAATCCAGCCGAGGTAGAAGCAGCCCTGCGCCCCAACACCAAGATGATTTATCTTGAAACACCAACAAATCCGGGGCTGGATGTATTTGATTTACAGTGGATTGGCAAGCTGTGTAAAGAAAAAAACATCATTTTTAATGTGGACAATTGTTTTGCCACCCCATTACTCCAACGCCCCATAGATTTTGGCGCCGATTTGGTTATACACAGCGCCACCAAGTGGATGGATGGGCAAGGCCGTGTTTTGGGTGGTATAGTGGTGGGCAAAAAAGAGCTGATTAGAGAAATTTACTTGTTCTGCCGAAATACCGGGCCAAGCATGAGCCCATTTAACGCATGGGTACTGAGCAAAAGCCTTGAAACGCTGGATGTGCGTATGCAGCGCCACTGCGATAACGCTGAAGCACTGGCCCGGATGCTGGAAGGCCACCAGCAGATAAAAGCTGTGCGCTACCCCACCCTACCCAGCCACCCCGCATATGCCATAGCGCGGCAGCAAATGCGGCGTGGTGGCGGCATTGTAACCTTTGAGCTGCATGGTGGCGCCGAAGCGGGTGTAAAATTTATGAATGGCCTAAAAATGCTTAGCCTGACCAGTAATTTGGGCGATACCCGCAGCATTGCCAGCCACCCCGCCAGCACCACCCACAGTAAACTACAGCCCGAAGAGCGGCTTTTGGTGGGCATTACGCCGGGGCTTATACGCATTAGCGTGGGGCTGGAACATATAACCGACATTATAGCCGATGTGCAACAGGCGCTGGACGCTCTTGTTTAAAAGTAATTTAACCCGAAACAAATGCCCATTGCTGCACCCCAAGCTCCCCTGGCTGAGCGCATGCGCCCACAACAGCTGGACCAAATATTGGGGCAAGCACACCTTTTGGCACCGGGTACAGCACTGCGCCGCGCCATTGAGGGTGGCCGGCTGCCATCGCTGTTGCTATGGGGGCCACCAGGGGTTGGTAAAACCACTATGGCCGTTATTATGGCCCGGCAGCTTAATCTGCCGTTTTTTCAACTTTCGGCCATCAGCAGCGGCGTTAAGGATATACGCGAAGTAATAGAGCAGGCCCAACATCAAAAAGGCGTGGTGCTGTTTATTGATGAAATTCACCGGTTTAACAAAAGCCAACAAGATGCACTGCTGGGTGCGGTGGAAAAGGGCATCATTACGCTTATTGGCGCTACCACCGAGAACCCATCGTTTGAGGTAAATGGTGCCTTGCTTAGCCGTTGCCAAGTGTATGTGCTACAGCCGCTTTCCCAAAACCATTTGCTGGAGATGCTGCAGCATGCCATCAAAACAGATGTGTGGTTGCAACAGTTTTCCATAGTACTGTCCGAAACAGAGGCATTGGTGCGACTAAGCGGCGGCGATGCCCGTAAACTCCTCAATTTACTAGAGTTATCGGTGGTGGTACTGGCTAAAAAAACACCAGCTGCTCCCATTAACATTACCGACCAAGTGGTGGTGGAGGCTGCGCAGCGCCCGGTGGTACTGTACGATAAAAGTGGCGAGCAACACTACGACATTGTTTCTGCCTTTATAAAAAGCATACGCGGCAGCGACCCTAACGGCGCCGTATACTGGCTGGCACGCATGATTGCCGGTGGCGAAGACATTGCCTTTATAGCCCGGCGGATGTTGATATTGGCCAGTGAAGACATTGGCAATGCCAACCCAACAGCACTGGTAATGGCAAATGCTTGTTTTGATGCTGTAAAAAAAATTGGCTACCCCGAGGGTCGCATTATTCTGAGCCAGTGCGCCACGTATTTGGCCGCTTCGCCCAAAAGCAATGCGGCTTACATGGCCATTGAAGACGCCCTAAAACTGGTGGAGCAACACGGAAACCTACCCGTGCCCCTGCACCTGCGCAATGCACCCACAGGTCTTATGAAAGCCCTTGACTACGGCAAAGACTACCAATATAGTCACTTGGGGCAGGAGAACTTTATAGCCCAAGAATATTTGCCCCAACCTTTGCAAAACACCTTATTGTATAGCCCAGGTAAAAATGCACGCGAGGAAGAACTGCGGCAGTTTTTGCGTAAACGTTGGCAATCAAAATATGGGTATTAATAATTCAATGTCGTTTACCTAAGCAAAGGGGTTGGGAAAATTAAATTCGACAAACTTTAACTGGTTGTATCACCCATTCGGGGTTGTTCATTATAAAAAAGTGCCATTTTTCTATAATCATGCCACACTTCATGGTTGTATTAAGCCCGACGGCCTGATAGTATTATAGGCAGTAGCGTTAATTTTGATGTTAAAAACCCCAGCGGGGTGATATGGTTTGAGCCTAAGTAAACGACATTCATTAATAATTAGGCGCGAGCTTTATTGTGTAGCTCAGGTATAAAAAAGGCTTGCTACAGTATTTAAAGTTGGAGAAAACCGCGCTTGATTTCTTTTACCGGACAAGGACTTAAGACTTGCTTTTTTTAAACGGGTGATGCGCCGGGCACCACCAAAGCTGGTGCTGTAAATGAAAGCCATGCATTCAACCCATTTGCCAGCGCTGGGCACACTAACTTTGCGGCCAAAAACACCCCACTGCCCATGCCTGTAGATGTTGCTTTTTTTGAACAAATTACCGCTCGGTGCCAAGCTACCGGCGCCACGCTAGTGGCCGTAAGCAAAACCAAACCCGCAGCCGATATCATGGCGCTTTACGAGCTTGGGCAGCGGCATTTTGGCGAAAACTATGTGCAGGAGTTGGTAGAAAAAGCTGATCAACTGCCTCCAGATATTTGCTGGCATTTTATTGGGCACTTACAAAGCAACAAGGTAAAATACATTGCGCCATTTGTGCACCTCATACATGGTATAGACAGCATCAAGCTGCTGAATGAAGTGGAGAAACAGGGCAAAAAACTGGGCAGGCGCGTTGGGTGTTTGTTGCAACTGCACATAGCCCAAGAAAGCACCAAGTTTGGCTTTGACCCCAGCGAAGTAAAAGGGATAGACCTTACCCAATGGCCACACGCCGAAGTACGCGGGCTAATGGGGATGGCCAGTTTTAGCAACAGCGAACCGCAAGTGCGGCAAGAGTTTTTGCAACTGAAGCAGTCTTTTGTGGACCTTAAAGCCCACTACACTCAACTAGACACCCTGAGCATGGGAATGAGCGGCGACTACAACTTGGCATTAGACTGCGGCAGCAATATGTTGCGCATTGGCAGCCTGCTGTTTGGAAGCAGAGGCTAAAAAAATGGCCTGCATTGAGTAAAAATGCAGGCCTAAATTTTCTACAAGTACATGTTTTACAGCTTCTCAATGGGCTGTGCTGCTTCGTTTCTAAACACCACCATTTGGTCAAACACATCTACTAGCACGGGATGCGCCTTATCTACATCGCCCCGCAACAGCCGCTTGCTAAGTCCATTCACAATTTCCTTCTGAATCAATCGCTTCAAAGGCCGGGCACCAAACTGCGGATCGAAGCCATTTTCGGCCAAAAAGTCAAGCAGATAATCGGTGAACTGTAGCTGAATACCATTTTTCGCGAGCAGCGTTTTTAAGGTATTCAACTGTATGGAAATGATGGCCCTAATATCCCTTTTCAACAATGGATGAAACATGATGATGTCGTCCACGCGATTCAAAAATTCGGGACGCACGGTTTGCTTAAGCAATGCCATTACTTCCAGCTTGGCACGCTCTTCGGCGTCGTCAAAGTCCTTTTCGTCAATGCCTTCAAAAGCATCCATTATCAGCTGGCTACCAATATTGCTGGTCATGATAATGATGGTGTTTTTAAAATTAACCACACGGCCTTTGTTGTCGGTTAAGCGGCCATCGTCCAACACTTGTAGTAGCACATTCCACACATCGGGGTGTGCTTTTTCAATTTCGTCTAGTAGTACCACACTGTATGGCTTACGGCGCACCGCTTCGGTCAGTTGGCCACCCTCGTCGTAGCCCACATATCCCGGAGGAGCCCCTACAAGTCGGCTTACCGTGTGTTTTTCCTGGTACTCGCTCATGTCAATACGCGTCATAAGATGCTCATCATCAAACAGATACGCTGCAAGAGCTTTGGCCAGCTCGGTTTTGCCCACACCCGTAGTACCCAAAAATATAAACGAGCCAATGGGCTTGTTGGGGTCTTGCAAACCCGCTCTGCTGCGCCTAATGGCATCGGCTACGGCAGTTATGGCTTCTTGCTGGCCTATTACCCGCTGGTGCAACTCCTCTTCCAACACCAGCAGTTTTTCCCGCTCGCTTTGCATCATTTTACTTACCGGTATGCCGGTGGCTTTGCCCACACTTTCTGCAATGTCCTCGGCATCCACTTCTTCTTTTAAGAGGCGTTTGCCCGTACCGTAGGCATCTAACTTAGCACTATGGGTAGTCACCGCTGCCTCCTCGGCCTTTATCTTGCCATACCTTATTTCTGCCACCAGCCCATAGTTGCCCTCACGCTCGGCACGCTCGGCATCTACTTTTAGGTTCTCAATGTTGGCCTTAGCCTGCTGCACACGCTCAACCAGTTCTTTTTCCTCATTCCAGCGGGCTTTCAGCGTATCACGCTCTACACTCAGGTTGGCTATTTCCGTACCCAATTCCTTCAACTTGCTGTCGTCGTTTTCGCGCTTTATGGCTTCGCGTTCTATTTCCAATTGGCGTATTTGCCGCTCAAGCTTATCCAGCTCCTCGGGCATGCTGTTCATTTCCAACCGCAGTTTTGCAGCGCTTTCGTCTATTAGATCGATGGCCTTATCGGGCAAAAAGCGGTCGGTAATATAACGGTGGCTTAGCTCTACGGCAGCAATAATGGCTTCATCTTTTATACGCACGTGGTGGTGAGTTTCATAGCGGTCTTTTATGCCGCGCAAAATGCTAACTGCGTCTTCTACGCTCGGTTCATCAATCATTACCTTCTGAAACCTACGTTCCAAAGCCTTATCTTTTTCAAAATATTTTTGGTATTCGTTTAGCGTGGTGGCGCCAATGGCCCGAAGCTCGCCACGTGCCAATGCAGGCTTTAATATGTTGGCGGCATCCATGGCGCCGTCGCCACCGCCCGCACCCACCAAGGTGTGTATTTCGTCAATAAACAGCAGCACTTCGCCCTCGCTTTTAGCCACTTCATTCACCACCCCTTTCAACCGCTCTTCAAACTCGCCTTTATACTTGGCTCCGGCTATCAACTGTCCCATATCTAGGGCATAAATCACCTTTGATTTTAAATTTTCGGGCACATCGCCGTTAACAATGCGCATGGCCAGCCCCTCGGCAATGGCGGTTTTACCAACACCAGGCTCACCCACCAAGATGGGGTTGTTTTTGGTGCGTCGGCTAAGAATGTGCAGGGTTCGCCTTATCTCTTCATCGCGGCCAATAACGGGGTCTAGCTTGCCGCTTCGCGCCATCTCATTTAAGTTTTTGGCGTATTTGTTTAGCGTGTTAAAAGCAGTTTCCTGGGTTTGCGATTGTACAGTGCTGCCTTTGCGCAGGTCTTTGATGCTGGCAGTAAGGTCTTTTTCGCGGAGACCCGCGTCTTTTAAAAGTTTGGCTGTAAAGTCGCTGCCTTGCAGCAAAGCCAGCAAAAGGTGCTCGGGCGTTACAAATTCGTCGCCAAACACTTTTAAAAGCGTACCAGCCTTCAGCATGGCCGTATTAAGATCGCGGCCAAGGCCTTGGGCAACCTGAGCATTGGTTTTGGGCAACCGCTGAAGCTGTTGCGCCAGCAGCATTTGCAAATTGGTGATGTTTACAGTATTACGCTTTAGCAGGTATAAGGTGGTACTGTCTTCCATTTGCAGCAGCGCTTGAAGCAAATGCTCGGTTTCAATGCTGGCGTTTTGTTGATCGAAAGCCAACTGTTGGGCAGCTTGTACCGCTTCGGCGGCCTTTACGGTAAAGTTATTTAGATTCATGGTAAATAAAATTATTGGTTTTCTGTGCCAACAACGGAAACCAAAAATCAGATTTCAGCGGACACATCACAAGCCGCGCAAACATTATACTAATTGTGTTTAGTGGCTACTTTACCCTCAAAAAGGCAGAAGTAACTACAAAAAACTGCCGTATCGACAGGCAAAACGGACTCGCGTCTGTTAAAACGTCAGCCTTAACTTCCCGCTTTGGACTGTTGAACACGTGTGGCCCAGATGAGGTGCATACCCTCATCCACGACATGCGTTTTTACAATGGTAAAGCCGGCAGTTTCCAAGAACGCTTGCAGGGCTTCAAAGTTTTTTGTTTCTGCATCTACAAAATGGGTCTCCACAATTATGGCCCGCACCAATGCTAACACTTGTGGGCTGGTGTTGTACAAAATATCATACTCGCTGCCTTCGCAATCGAGTTTTAGTAAATCAACACTAGTGAAGCCCTGGTTTGCAACGTAGGCCGACAATTGCACCGATGGCACGGTAATGCAATCGTTATTGTTTAAAAAGCCGGGAATGGTGGACGCCGATTGGCTAAGTGGCTCATTATTGTTTTTGTAGAAGCTAATATGCGTTCCGGGTACACCTGTAAGCGCCGATGGCACCACGGTGATGGCCGCTTTAAAAGCCGCACAAGCCGTGGCATTACGTTGCAACACGGCAAGGTTATTGGGCAAGGGCTCGAAGCAGTGGACCTGCACTTGTGGTTGCATGTTTACCACGTTTGCCGCAAACATGCCAATATTGCCCCCTACATCAAGCACAACAGCCTTGGCGGGCAGCTGCGCTTTCAAAAAATGATCGTCGTAACCATTGCGCATAAATACCTCTTTAAACACAGACAGCATAGCAGATGGCACCTGCAATACAGCCCCCGATTGGCGCAAACGAAAAGTGCCTGTGCCATTCTTATTGAACCACTTAAGAAAAAAATACGCCGGCCAGTTGGCCACATTTTGTTTTAGTATGTTGTACTTCCCTAGCATGTTTACAGTGTTGATGGTTGTGCAATAAAAGGCAATTTTGAGACATCAGCCATTACTTATGATCGGCTGCTTTGCGAAGTTGTAGGTTTTAAGCAAAACTGTTCGAATGAAAACCGACGCTGAGCCTCGGTCACCACTGTGACGATTACACGAAACCCAGTAAATTGCAACTCTTTTACCATGCGTTGATTTTTACACAATAACTGGCATAATCAGCCACACATATTTATTCCTTAGAATTTCAAGCTTCTACAATTTCGCAACCTCCGCGCTCAAACAGTTTATACGGCTAAATGACATTTGTCTTGATAATGCGTAGCCTATTAAAGAGGAATAATCGACCACAGGTCGGGCTTGCACCAGCGTTGGGCCAACCACTCAGCACTAAAAAACCCAGAAATGCAATAGGCAAGGCATGCCTTCATCCACTGCATTGTTTTGTGCTGCCACGTGCTGTTGGTGGAGCAAAAAAACCAGCGGCCGCCCTACTGCCTTACGCTTGTGTTTACCACGGGAACGTCTTTGGTCCAGCCGCTTACATCCAACTTTTTGGCACTTGGGTACAGCTCATCAAGCGTGCTGCCATCATATAAGCGGCCATTTTTAACCACATATTTTATGGTATTGGTATGGCGTATGTTTTGCAGGGGGTTTGAATCCATCACCACCAAATCGGCCAACTTGCCTACTTCAATGCTGCCAAGGTCTTTGTCGAGGCCCAAGGCTGTGGCACCAAGTATGGTGGCCGTTTTTAGTGCATTTAAATTACTAATGCCACCACTGGCCATGCTCCAAAGCTCCCAATGATAGCCAAGTCCCTGTAGTTGTCCGTGGCTGCCCACTCCCGCCAAACCGCCTTGATCTACGATGCTTTTAATACCCTCGGCGTGTTTGCTAAACACATGGTCTTCGGGGGTAAACCAGCCGCCTAAGCCGCCGGCCCGGCGCCTGGCTTTGCCGCTAAGCTCCTCATAAGGCGTAAATCGACGCAACTTTTCATCGGCCAAAGGGCTTTCGGTGGTATAGTAGTAGTTTTCTGCCCAAGGTCCTCCGTAGGAAACCAATAGCGTTGGCGTTACGTTCATTTTACTTTCGGCAATGGTTCTAGTTACATCGGCGTATAAGGGATACACCGGTATGGCATGTTCGTGGCCGGGATATCCATCAAACAGTTGAGTGATGTTAAGCTTGTAATCGAGGCCACCTTCGGTTGTAGGCATCAGTTTTTGCTCTTTGGCGGCCATTATTACCCACTGGCGATGCTGGCGATTGCCTACCAAATACATTTTGATGTATTGGGTATTGTAGTACTTGCTGTATTGCTTAAGCACATTGCGGGTTTGCTCGAGGCTTTTTAGATTATAAAGCCAAAATCCTACACCGGGGCCCGTGCTATAAACCCTAGGACCGGGTATTTGGCCGGCTTCCACC
>RDXD01000485.1 GCA_004292575.1 Bacteroidota bacterium | reverse complement strand
GGTTACCCAGCGGCACCAGCGAAAGCCCTTTTTTCAAAATATTTGTTTGCGGTAAGTCCGGTATTTCCACCACTAAAGCCTCGCCTTTGTTAAGTGCAAAGGGTACGTTTTTGAAATAACTGCTTTCCGCTGCCCACGCACCATCGCAAAAAAGTATGGCCTTGGCTGTAATATCCTGATATTGAATATTTTGGCTGGTAATACTGAGTGATGCGGCATTAAAAGGTTGGTTTAAAAGCAGTTGTTTTTTTGCCAGGTATTGCCGCCATTGTATGAGTAATGCCTGCACTTGCACCAAGTAGGCTGGCTGTATAATGCCGTAACCAAATGGATAATGAAGATGTTGCTGCCATGCCTGTGGGTGGGTTGGCCAACTCAAAAACAAACTCCCTTGGTTTGCTTTTTTTTCGAAAGTAAGTTGGCGGTCGGGGGCGGTAAAGAAGTCGCAGATGGCTGTGGCAGCAATAAGTGGTGTTGGGGCGTCCGTTTTGGACCGTGCTTCTAATAGGTTTTCCCGCAGCAGTGCACCTATGGCACCATAAGCTTCAAGTGCAAATGGCAGCAAGGTGTCGGCCAGCCAGGTTTCGGCCACGCGGCGCCCGGTTACGGGGTTTATGATGCCGCTGCTTGCGCTGCTGGCACTGCTGCCGTTGGCCATGGGGCCGTCCACCACCATAACCGATACGCCGCCTAGCATTAGCCAGTAACTGAGCCATGTGCCGCTGAGGCCTTGTCCTACAATAAGGTAATCTATACGCAAGGGTGGGATGGTGCCTTTGATTAACGCCGGTTAGCCGAGCTGTCTTTTCCGCCGGTGTTGCGGGTTACCATGCGCACCATTATGCTGTCTAAAATAGGCAGTTGTTCGGCATTGCACATGGCTTGCACCCGTCTAAAATGCTGGTAGTATTGCTCTTCAATAGGCAATTGATGATCCGTTATTTCCGCAGCAATTGATCTTACAATGCTATCGGGTACACTGGGCTGGCGCAGTAGCGCTATCATTTTCAGTTTGCTTTGCCTTAGTGTGGCATTAAGCGGCATTAGCAAACTGTCGCGCTTGTGGCGCAGGTTTACATAAGTTTGGGTTTGCGCATCGCTCAGCTTCAATTCTTTTTTTAGCCATTCTACCTGCCTGTCGCCGCTGTTCTTGGGTTCGTCTTTTTTGCCTGTAAAATAGTACAGCATACCAAGGTTCGTTATCAGCAGCGCCAACACCAGTAGTACTAAAACCTTATACGTGATTGTTTTTGACATCATTTGGCCGGTTTTGTGGGTTCGGCAAAGGCATAGTTAACCGTAGCAAATTCGCTACTAAAATCGGGTTCGGGTGCTGTTGCAACGGCTTTAGCGTTTTTTTGGGCCGATACCACCACCAAGTTTGTGGCCATGGCCAAAATAACGATGCAAATGGCCAGTGCGGGTTTAGATAGCAAGCGCGCCGCTTTTTCCCATGGACCCAGCTGCGCCATAAGCTTTGCTTGCACCCGGGTGTACAAAAACGGATTGGCTGCGGCCCTTTCTATGCCATCGAGGCTGTTAAGGGTGGCTTCAATTTGCTCGGCTGGCGACAATCTGTTGTTCATCTTACATCGTTTTATTGTGGAGATAAGCCCATTGTTCAGGCACAAATATAATAAGGTGTCATGCTGCCGTTATGGCACGCCATTGTTTAGTTTAAAAATTAGTTTTACAGTACACCTACTATGACGTTAGTTTTTACAAATGCTGGCGGTAAAAATGTTCTAATTCTTTTTTTAAGTTAACCCGGGCGCGCTGCAACAGGCTCTCTACTGCCGGTATGCTGGTGTTCAAAATTTCGCTTACGGCTTTGTGGTTTAGGCCTTCTACCCGTGTAAGCACAAAGGCCACTTTCTGCTGCTGGGGAAGCTTGTCAATGGCTTTAAACAATTCCACACTCCGTTCCTTGTTTTCGGCTTTTACGCCGGGGTGCAAAAAATCGGGCGGATTTATCACCAATTCATTGTTTAGTCCAAAAATGCTGTTTACAAACGCAAAGCGTTTTTTTCGCTTTCGGCTACGCAGCAGGTCTAGGCTTTTGGTAATGGTGATGCGGTAAAGCCAGGTACTTAGTTTGCTTTCACCTTTAAATCCCCCAATGCTTTCCCATGCTTTTACAAACACATCTTGTACCAGATCCTCAGCGTCCATTTCGTTTTGTACCAGCCCTAAAGCGGTATTGTACACCATGTCTTTCCAGGCATCCACCAGCTGTTTGTACGCCAGTTGGTCGCCCTGCTGTAGTCTTGCTGTAAGTTCTTGCTCGTTCAAAATATGGTGGCCGTAAAAGATACTGAAATGCAGTGTTTAACGGGTGCAGCAGGGGCCACATGTATGCTCAGCCACTACAAGCCAGCCCATCCTACCGTTCCCTGCCGCCAAAAGTACGGTTTTGAGCAGCAGGCTTGCCAAAATTGCGAAGTGTGTAAGTAAACGTAAGCATAAAGTACTGCTGTAGTACCTGAGTTTGCACGTCTTCCACATAGGTGTCGCCCACATTGCGCACAATGCTTTGGTTTTGTTTCAACAAATCGAAAATGGTTAACTTGACCTCGCCACGCTGATTTTTTAAGAATTTTTTGCCACCGCTAAGGTTCCAAAGAAAGTAGTTCTGGTTAAAGCCATCGGCCAAGCCACTAAAGGCCGTGTTGTTCACTTCATTCAATATAAACCACCCACTTTTGGACAATGTGTTTATTCTAAAACCAATGGTGTGAAAATAGAATCTATTGTTCAGTTGATTTTGAATGCTGTTGGTAACCTGGTTAAAATTGCCGGCGTAACTCAGGTTAAAATCAATGTACTCGCTAATGTTGCTGGCAAAGGTTGCCCCAAGGGTGTAAGTATTGTTGGTGCTAAGGTTGGTAATGTTGTTTACCAAGCCGGGCGTACGCACAAAATTGTAGCCCAGCGTAAGGTTAAGGTTGGTTTTAATGGGCTTTAGAGGCATGCCATAGGTTATAAACGTTCGTACACTGTAGTAGCCATTAAGGTTTACAGGCTTACTAAGTTGTGCACCTTTGCGCAGCGTTATGTTTTGGCCAATAAGGCTATCGCTTGCCGTTAAAAAAGTGGCGTTGGTAACAAATTGATCTACCTGCTGTGCAAAAATGCCGGCAAAAAAACTGCGCCCTTTTACGGCATCGGTATAGCTGTAGCGGGCAAAGGCAAAGTGGGTATAGCTTTGCTCCAGCTCTGCATTGCCCGTAGTTACAAACAGCGGGTTGCGAATATTTATTACGTTTTGCAGTTGGTTTACCGAAGGGGCATTTACCGAAGCCCTGTAATTTACCCGCAGGTTAGATTGCCTGTTAAACGTGCGGCGCCAGCTTACATTGGGCAGCCAATTGCTAAAGCGCTTGTTTACAAAAGCTTGTAGCGGAAATGTTTGCGTGCTTTTGAGCTGTGTGTTCTGATAATTGATGCCCACAGACCACTGGTTGTTATAATCACCTACGCGGTAGTTAAGGCCACCATTTTGTGCTGTTACTGTGTTTTCGAACAAGTTACTCTGGGTGGTATCAAAAATGGTATAGTCGCCCTTGCTTTTGTCGAAGCGCAGGTTGCGCTGGTCGGCTTCGCTTTTGGTAAATTGGGGATTGTAGTTTACCTGAAGCTGGCCCGTTTTACCAATGGGCTCATTGTAGGTAACATTGGTGCTGAGGTTGTAGCCACTGTTGTCGGCGTCGGTTTTTTGCTGTAAGGTATCCAATAGCAAATTGTTGCTTTTTATGGAAGCACTAAAAGCGTCCAGTTGGGTATTGCTTTGGCGGCGGTTGAGGCCGGTATTGAGGTTTACGGAAAAGCTGCGCCCGCGCTTAGCATTAAAGGCGCGCCGGTAGGTTAGCTCGTTGCGCAGGTTGTAGCCGTCGCTGTTGCGGTTGGTTGCGTTTAGCGTACTGTTTATAAAGTTTTTGATGGCTGTGGTATTGGCGCCATCTAGCGTGGTTTGGCCCTTGTTTTGCTGAAAACTAAGGCTGGGCGACACAATAAGGGTATTGTTGCTATCAATTTTATACTCCATGCGCATGTTAATGCGGTGGTTGGCATTGGTGGTGGTGCTGCGGTTGGTTTCGTTGTAAAACTGGCTGGTATCGCCACCCAAAAACTGCTGTCGGCTGGTTTGGTTGCTGGCAACGGTGGTGCTGTTGTTGTAAAAATAGCTGCCGCTAAAGTCAATTTTCTTGTTGGCCCAAAGGTCGGAAAAGTTTACCCCTAGTGCATTGGTTTGGGCAATGCCGGCCTGCTGCCCCACCTGAAAATTGTTGCCGCCGCCCTGGCTACCCGGCCTGCCGCCACCACCGCCTCCCCAGCTGCCACGTCCCCCACTACCACCACCACCACGCCCTTGGTTGGCTGCACCGCTTACACCCAGTAGGTCCTCGCCGCTAAAGTTTTGCTGGTTTACATTGTTTAGCAGGGCCACTAAGTTTACCCGCTTGTTTCCTTTAAAAATGTTTACGCTACCGCCTGCGGCATAGCGCTCATCGGTACCATAGCCGGCGTAGAGGCGGCCAAACTGGCCGTTGCGCATGTTGGCCTTGGTTACAATGTTAAGCGCTTTGGTTTCGCTGCCATCGCTTATGCCAGTAAGCTGGGCTTGGTCGCTCAATCGGTCAAACACTTGTATTTTATCAATCACCTCTGCGGGGAGGTTGCGCAGTGCGGCCGTGGCATCATCGCCAAAAAACTGCCTGCCATCAATGGTTACGCGGCGCACCTGCTCGCCTTGGGCCGTTACGGTGCCGTTGGCATCTACCGTTATACCCGGTGCTTTTTTAATGAGGTCTTCGGCGGTAGCATCGCGGTTGGCTTTTAGGGCGGCAGCACTTATTTCGGTGGTGTCGCCTTTTTGGCGGGCTGGTGCAGCACGGCCCTGCACGGTTACCCCGCCAATGGTGGCTTCTTGGGTAGGGTATAGCACCAATACGCCCAAGTTAATTACGCCCGTGGCAGTTTCTAATGCTTTTCTATAGTCTTTGTAGCCCGTAAAGCTTATGGCAAGTGTGTAATTGCCCGAGGTAATGTTTGTAAAGTTGAAGCGACCTAAACTGTCGGTTACGGTGGTTAGGGGGTTGGCGTTTGCCTTTGGCAGCAACTGCACGGTGGCGCGGCGCAGCGGTTGCCCTAGGCTGTCTTGAACGCGGCCGTAATAGGTATTGGTTTGCGCATGGCTGTTAAAAGCAAGCGCACAAGTTGCTAAGGTGAGGCTTAAAAGCAGCCGTATTGTTTTTTTCACTCTTGTTTTGACGGCTTTGGCTTCTCAAACAAGCGGGCAGGGGTTTGGTTTTCGCGGATATGACCCGTTCATTAGCTAAAACGTTTACCTGTTCAAATATGCTCATAAGGCTTGCTTTTTTGCCACTTATGCTAGACGTGAGCGCCGGTTCCAGTATAATTTCAAAAAAACGCCATTAGCTGTTAAAATTTAATAGTTTCTCACAATTTATAAGTTTCGTTTAATCCGACGACCACTAGCGCCTATTTGACATTGCCGCTTTTGTAGCATTGGGTACAATACTTTGTCAAAAAAACAGCTTCGTCTTAAAGCCTGCCCGTTGAATGCAACACACGCATTTATTTAATGCCAGATTGGTTAATCCCTTTTTTCAAGTTAACGGCATTTAGTCCTTTTTTACGCTCTGAAATTTCAACGCTAATTAAAACACCGCGTTCAATAATGGGTTTAACCACGTAATGTCGGACGTCTTTTTTATCGATACCTCTTTCACCATCATAAAAGCAGGCAACGCCAAAGCTTTTGCAATCCAGTCCCTTTGGATCAGTTCCTTCGAAAAATTTTATATTACCACTAGATACAACTATCGTTCCGTTCACTTGTCCGCCGTTTTTAACTTTAAGCGTCACATTTCCCCAATTATTTTGTCCTACCCGGTAATATCCTTTTGCAATAACAATTTTTTCTACACCTAAATATTTTGCGATTTCACCATTCAACTGAAAATCTTCTTCGTAGTAGAAATTAAGAATGGCACCATTTATATCGACCAGCATATTCAGGGCATCTGCCTTTTCAATTTTTTCGCTTCCAATCGTCAATACAAATGCTGTGTTTTGGGTTTTAGATTTGATTTGTATCGAATATTCGCCGTTTAGCCAGTCGTCTGGCAATACTATTTTTCCATTCTCGTCTGTTTTTAGTTCTCTCATTTGCCCACCGGGGTTTCTGCCCCCTTTTACCACAATGCCACCAATTGGCGTGCCTGGGAGAAAAGCTGGATTGCCCGGCGACAGTTCGTCGGGAGAAAGCTCGGTAAGAATGGTGCCGCTTTGGTCAACAACAAAATTAAATTTTGACCCCTTGACACTGCCATCCCAGCCTTTACTTTGGGTCAGTTTTTCAGAATCGAAGCCCACCATAAAAAGTGCCGGGCTTCCTGCAACTCCTGCTATATTTCTTAGTAAAATGGTGTTGGCTAAAGGACTTTTTTGAGTCGGTTTTGTAAGGCCCTTTAGCTGGCCTTCTGGTTTTTGTGCTGGTGCAGCCAGCGAGGCAAAAAGCAGCCGTATTGTTTTTTTCAATTTTGTTTTGACGGCTTTGGCTTCTCAAACAAGCGGGCAGGGGTTTGGTTTTCGTACTCTCAGCCCGTACTGTTGTGGGGCCCGGTAGCGTAATTGCACGGGTGTGGCTTGGATAACGCTGTTCTAGGATAAGCTAGCGGCACCATCCATCAGTATTAGGGCGCTGCTGCTGGCACAGCCATAATTGGGAAAGAGAGGGGAAGGCGCTGTTTTTATTGATTCATAGCAAGTGAGCAAAGCACAATGCTCCGTTGGAGCTTTGGTTAGAATGCCTAGGCCGAAGGGAATCTGTTTGCGTTAAGGTCAGCTTCGTTATGGATGTAAAAATGAGACCTCCAAATAGGCTAAGGCTGTTGAAAGATAAATTTCGAAAAATGGATGCTAACCGTGCAATCTTGAGGCCGTTATCCAGCTGTATCGCTAGCCATTAGCTTTTCACCCTCCACATAATACATTTCCATATCGCCAATGTTCTTAGCACTTATTTTCCCCCGATGCACGCACTCAAAGCGGTCTTTGATAATGGCGTAGGTGGTTTCGGAAATGTTAACCTTACCCGGCGTACCCGAGCTTTCCATGCGGCTGGCTATGTTTACGGTGCTGCCCCAAATGTCGTAGGCATACTTCTTTTTGCCTACCACACCGGCCACCACCGGCCCCGAGTGCACTCCAATCCTTATTTGCCAGGGCTCTTTCCCTTCTATTGCTCTACGCGAGTTCCAGGTGTCAATAAACTGCTGCATTTCTAGGCCACCCTTTATCATTTTATAATGGTGATCGGGCAAGTTTGAAGGTAGATTGCTGGCACACATGTACGAGTCTCCAATGGTCTTAATTTTTTCGAGGCCGTATTTTTCGGCTATGCTGTCAAAGGCTATAAAACATTCGTTTAACTCCTCCACCAAATCGGTTGGCGACATTTTATCGGCTATAACCGTAAAGCCTTTAAAGTCGGAGAATAATACGCAGACATCCTTAAAAAAACGTGGTTTGGAAATGCCATTGTTTTTAAGTTCAGAAGCTACTTCCCTGGGCAAAATATTGAGCAACAAGCCTTCAATTTCATCTTTTTGCTTATCTAGTATTTTGTTTGTTTTAAGCGATTTAAGGTAATAGCGATAAATGACGAAAGCGGAGAGCAGAATTATGCCTAAAGTGATGGTTACCCCCAGCCGCACGTTCTTTTCCGACTTCAGTTTTTCTTCATTCAGGGCCAATTCGCCGTCTTTTTTCGACAGCTCAAAGTCAAACTGAATTTTGTTGAGCTTCTTTTTGCTTTCAATGTTGTAAAGTTGATCGTTAAACTCGGCATATTTGGTTTGGTAGGTAAATGCACTGTCGTAGGCACCAGCTTTAGAGTACGCATCTGCCAATTCTTTGTAGATCTCTTTTAGTTCGACATTTACCTCGTCCATGCCTTCGGCATTTTTGCGGGCTTGGTTTAAATAATCAATGGCCAATTTCGTTTTTCCTTCGGCATCGTACACCGCTGCTATGCTGTACAGGCTGCGCACCATTTGCAATTGGTCGTCAAATGTTTTGGCAATTTCTAAGGCTTTTAAATGCGACGCTCGGGCCAATTCGTAGTTGCCATCTTTTAAATAAACCTTGCCTAGGCCATTTACAGAGAAAGCAGCTGAAAAGTTGGTGCCCGCAGCTTGTATCGACTTTTTGTAGTATTCCGATGCCTTTTCATTTTGGTTTCTGTCGTAGTAAATTTCGCCCAAATTACCGGTTACCACCACATACTCCTCCACCTTGTCGGGCGAGTTTACCAGCGGCAGCACCCTAAGGTAGTACGTAAGGGCCAAGGAATCCTTTTTGTTATGATAGGTGCTGCCAATATTGGTGAGTGCTGAAATCATACGCAGGGTGTCGCCCATTTTTTCGGCAATTTTTAGCGACTTTAGACTGTATTCCAGCGCCTTTTCATCGGCGCCCTGGTTCATGTAGATGCCGCCAATATTGCTTAGCATATTGGCGCTGCCTGCATCGTCGCCAATGCTTTCGAAAATCTCGAGGGCTCGGTTCCAATATGTAAATGTTTCTAAGTAAAGCCCTTTGTAAAAGTACACCAGCCCCATATTTTTTAAGGCGTAGCCCTCGCCTCTGCGGTACCCCAAATCGGTGGATAGCTTAATGGCTTCCATAGAAAGACTAACGGCTTTGGCCGAGTCGGTACCCACATGGCTTTTTGCTTCTTCTATAAGTTTATTTATAGAAAGTGTGTCTTCAGGCGTATTGCCTTGGCCAGTAGCCGCAACAATGCCCAAAATCATCGCCCACAGTAATAAACACCTTCTGAGACGGCACAGCATTCTACGTGTAGTTTTTATACAAGGCATAAAAGTAGGGGAAAGAAAGCGCCATTCAGGTTTCTTTCTTTCCCCATAGCACTACATTTTTATAAATTTAAGGGTTACCATGCCAGAAGCTGTTTTTGCTTTCACAAAATAGAGGCCTTGTGGCAGGCGACTTACTTGCAATTCATAAATACCAGCGTCAATTTTTTTAACAGGTGTTTGTCCCAATTTGCCATAAACATCTACCACGCTTATGTCGTTGGCGTGGGCAACATCTTGCACCAAGGCAATTCTGATGCTGTTAGTGGCCGGGTTGGGGTACAACTTATTTGCAGTTATTGTTTGTTTTGGTGCGCTTGGTTTTGCGGAGAGCATGGTGATTGCAGCACTTTTAGGTGCTGAGGCCGTTTCAACATCAGCGCAAATGCGTACCCTCACGTCATCAATAAGCCCATCAAAATAGGCGCTAAAGTCCAATAAATCTCCTCCTATATAAGTTGGTATTGATCCTTTCAAGTTGACCACCCCATCGGAATTTGCCGAGCCTTCCAATCTTCCATCTACATAAATATTCATTCTAGTGCCTATTCTTTCACCCTTTATCAGGTGCCAGTTACCGTCATTTATCCGTGTGGTTGAAAAAACTTCTATTTCTTCGAGATTGTTGGCAAAATCATATACAAAGAAATATGCCTTGCCAGTAGCTTCGGGGTCAAATGTGCCAACGTTGTGCCGGCCACCAATTTTCAAGATATATTCACCGTCGATGTCTTGGTTGCCGCGCTGCTGTATAACCACCATTGGATTTTCCGAATTTGTTTTTACCCAGGCGCTCACGCTGAAATTACCAGTACCCGATACTGAGCCGCCTGTTTCTGTGGAAATGTAGCTTTCACCATTAAATGAGAAGCTACCGCTGCCAACCTTTCCTTCGCCGGCTGCAGTTACACCTCCAACTGGTGTTCCATTGCCGTTGCCCGATTGTTCGTTGAAATTGCCATCGGCTAGCCAATTGCGACTTTCGGCGAAGCATTGGGTTGTAAGGGTTAACGTGCCGTTTTGGAGTATGACCCTATAGTTGGGGTTGTAATTATCACAAGCCGATAGCGTAATGGGGTAGGTGCCTACTGGTGCAGCAAGGTCAACTTCAGAAGGTAAACCAGCCGAGATTTTAGCTTCTTGGGTTGTTCCACCCGCAGAAACAATGACTACTGCAATGGCAAATTTATTGTTGTTGCTAACCTTGTGGTTGCCTAGCGTAAACTGATTGCAAAAGTACCACCACGTGTTGATGTGAGTAATGTAGTAAATGCCAGGTGTGGTTGGGGCATTAAAGCTTTGGCCAAGAACGCCGCTGGTGCCGCCGGTAACCTCATAGCAGCGCGAAAAAAAGTTGGTGCTGCCATTGCCCATGCCAATATGCAGTTGGGTAATACATCCCGGGCATTGCATGTTGGCATTTACTACCGATTGAAACTGGCCAGATAGCTGAAGTGACTGGCCCGGCGTAGCATAAAACACATTGCCGCTGCCATTGATGCTAACGTTGGTGTAAGTAACAGTGCGGTCATAGTCGTCAACCACTTTAGGCATGGCCGGCCTCAAAAATGGTAAGCACACCGAGTCTTCGGTATCATCGCCCA
>RDXD01000122.1 GCA_004292575.1 Bacteroidota bacterium | reverse complement strand
TGCAGCTGTGGGTAATGGCACCACGAAAAGAATAGTTGCCGGGATCGAGACATCCCATGCGCTTGCCACAACCCATATAACCACCCGGGCAGTAAAAACTGGTATTGGTGTTTATAACCCCTTCTTGCAGTGCAATAAGCGCATTAAGGGTTTTAAAAGTAGAACCGGGAGAGTAAGTGGCATTAACGGCCCTGTTGAGGAGCGGCTTAAGCGGATTGCGCAATAAACTGTTGATGTAAGCGCGGCGCTGGCTGCCGGTAAGCATACTGGGCTGAAAATCGGGGGCGCTTATTAAGGCAATGATGCTGCCGGTTTTTGGATTGATGGCCACAATACTGCCCATCTTGTTCTTCATGAGGCGCTCGCCCAGTTGTTGTAACTCAATATCGATGCTGGTGTACAGCGTTTTGCCGCTTTCGGCAATGGTATCGTATTTTCCATTTTCGATGTGAATGGTCGGCCTGTTTTTATTGTCGCGCTGCCAATACTGAATGCCGCGTTGGCCCATCAGCGCTTTTTCATACACTTTCTCTATGCCGTTTATACCCACATAGTCGCCCATGCGGTAGCCTTCGGTATCATGTTTTTTTAAAAAAGAACTGTCGGCCTCGCCCAAATACCCCAGCAATGGGCCTGCGGCGTTAAAAGGATACTTGCGCACCGGTCGTTCCAAAAGGTCGAAGCCCGGCTGAATTTTATACATCACCTCATTGAGGCGCGCATAGGTGGCATCGTCTAAAAGCCCTTGAAACACCGATGGCTGATAACGCCCATTTTTGATGATGGCGGAAACCACCCGTTTACGAAACTCTGCTGTATCGATGCCAACAATACGGCAGATGGCGCCGGTATCCACGCCGCGCAACTGGCTGGGTATCACCACCAAATCGAACAAAGTGGTGTTGTCTAAAATTACTTTTTTACCCTTGCCGTATACCAAGCCACGGCTGGGATACACGATTTTTCGATACACGGCCTGGTCGGTAGCCATTTGCCCGTACTTATTGCTAAGCACTTGCAGATTAAACAACTGGAAAATAATGAGCACGAAAATGCCCGCCACAATGGCCTGTATTACCCTGCTGCGGGTGCTATTGTAATCACTCATTTATTTAGGGGGATTCGCATTTAAACGCGCTGGGGCAAAGTTAATACAACCGAGGGCCAAAGCCATTGTTAAACAAAAAAAAATATGCCCGAGCGTAGGGTACTTTCATCTGAAACGAAATTGCTGATGGGCACAGGTGCCTACCAGCGTGGCTGGTTTTGACGGAGGGGTCTAAACAGCAATTCAACCACTAAAACCAGCACCAAGCTGATGGCTGTGGTGGCCACCACTTTCCCCATAAAATAAAGCAGGCTGCCCAAATTCATCCACTCCAGCATCACCAACCATACATGGTGAAACAGGGTTAGCAATGCTACAAAAAGGGCATACGCCGAAAAACCCATGGTGCGTATGCTGGGGCTACCCAGGGCCAGGGCCTTAGCATCGCCGGGCATAAGCAAACTTACCAGCATAGGCCGCAAAATGGCCACTATAAGGCAAGCGCTGGCGTGCAAACCGGGGGTTTGTGTAAATAGGTCAACAGCAAAGCCCAGGCAAAATGCCCAGATTAACAGTGCCGATGGTGCAATTGCAAAAGGCAACCAAAGCAAAAAAAGAAAATACAAATAGGGGGTAATAAAGCGGTGAATTGGCGGAATATCGCTGAGTATGAGCGATTGCACCAACACGAAGAAGATAAATTGCAATATTTGTTTTACAGGTTGGCTCAACGGTTATGGGTGTTGTATTCGATTTTTGGGTTAATGCTTACCTATTGCTTTCTTGCCTTGCGCTCTAGCTCTAGCTGCTCTTTTAGCAGCAAGTTTTCTATAACATCCACGTATTCTAGGCTATAAAAATTGGCTCCCGGCTTTACGTTGACGCTGTAGTTGTTGCCAGCCTTTTCGGGTACAAAGTTTGCAACCGTACCCACCATTAGCCCCGGTGGGTAATTGAGTGAGATGTTGCTGGTAAGCACCGTATCGCCAATTTTAAGCTCGCTACTTTTAGGTATTCCCTTAAGC
>RDXD01000484.1 GCA_004292575.1 Bacteroidota bacterium | reverse complement strand
CTCAAGGTGAGCACCCTGCTCAAGCAGGCCCGCGTATGCACTGCCCCCAAAGCGGGTGGGCTGTTTATACTCCACATCCAGCACACTACTCATCTTATCGCCATAGCGCGCCTGAAAACCCCCGTTGTAAAAGCTTACGCTTCGGGCCAGCTCGGGATTTATGAAACTGAGACCTTCCTGCTGTCCATTTCGAATAAGATAGGGCCTAAATACCTCAAAATCGTTCACATATACCAGGTTTTCGTCGTAGTTGCCCCCTCTAACTTTATACTGACTGCTCAGCTCATTGCCGTCGCCCACTTGTATCTTTATCAGGTTTTCTATGCCGCCAATGGGTGTGGGGGCCACCAGTGCCTGCTTGGGGTTAATGGTTACCGAGCCGCTTTCTTGCCGGTTGCGCCGGTTGTTTACCGTTACGGTTTCAAGGGTTCCAAGGCCGGGCTCCATTACAATGGTTACGGTTTCTATTTCGCCGGGGCTTAAGTAAAAGTTTTGTTGGCGTGTTTTGTAGCCCACATAGGTAAACTCTAAGGCCAAAGCGCGGCCAGCACGCAATACCAATTCAAACCGCCCACTATCATTGGTGGTAATGCCCGTTTGCTTGCCCAACACCTTTACCGATACGCCAGCCATGCCCTTACCATTGGCATCTACCACTAGCCCTCCAATGGTGGCGTTGGGATTGGTTTGCCCACTACAGCAGAGTGCAACCAAACAATACAACACACAAAAAATAAGAAAACGCATGAACTTGCAGCTTGTTTTGGGCCTGTAAAGTAGCAAAGAAAAATAAGTTATCGTGCAAACGCCACTTGGTGGTGGTTTATTTAGTGCCCTGGCTTGTTTTTTTGCCTGGGTTTATGCACCCGCCCTATTGGCTTAGCGGCGCTACTGTGGCTCATTTAGCCCATTGTACGGTTCTGCGTTTTTTTGCACCATGGTTCAGCCCTAACTTGCGCCCATGCTCCAGTATCACCAACTCCTGAACCATATTTTAGAGCAAGGCGCCGCCAAGGCCGACCGCACCGGTACAGGCACCCTCAGCGTTTTTGGCTATCAAATGCGGTTTAATCTGCAAGATGGATTTCCCTTGGTTACCACAAAAAAAGTGCACCTCAAAAGCATCATTCACGAGCTGCTGTGGTTTTTGAAAGGCGATACCAATATTGCGTATTTAAAGCAACATGGGGTGCGCATTTGGGACGAGTGGGCCAATGCCGATGGCAACCTTGGCCCCGTGTACGGCCATCAGTGGCGCAGTTGGCAGGGTGCCCAAGGTGAAACCATTGACCAAATTAGCTGGCTCATCAACGAAATTAAAAACAACCCCGACAGCAGGCGTTTGGTGGTGAGTGCGTGGAATGTGGCCGATTTGCCCCGCATGGCACTATTACCCTGCCACAACATGTTTCAGTTTTACTGCTCACCGCCCAATGCGCAAGGGCAGCGCCAACTAAGTTGCCAGCTGTACCAGCGCAGTGCCGATGTGTTTTTGGGTGTGCCTTTCAACATTGCCTCTTACGCGCTGCTTACCATGATGGTGGCGCAGGTATGTGGCATGCAGCCCGGGCATTTTGTACACAGCTTTGGCGATGTGCACCTTTATAAAAACCATGTGGAGCAGGCGCGTCTGCAACTTTCCCGCACCCCGTATGCCCTGCCCACCATGCGCATCAATCCTGGGGTTAGCAGCATTTTCGATTTTAATTATTCCGATTTCGAACTGCTGAATTACGAGGCGCATCCGGCCATAAAAGCCGCCGTGGCAGTGTAGATGCGGCAGCAAACCATTCTCTTTTTTTTAAATACCATACCTGCAAACTTCATTATGTCAACCATTGCGCTAATTGTGGCAGCATCCGAAAACAATGCCATTGGCTATAAAAATGATCTGCTGTGGCATTTGCCCGCCGATATGAAGTTTTTTAAAAATACCACTTGGGGCTTGCCGGTCATTATGGGCCGCAAAAGCTACGATGGCATTGGGCATGCGCTACAGGGCCGGGCAAACTATGTGGTATCGGCGCAGGCTGGCTTTACCCTGCCCGATGCTACCGTGTGCAACACGCTGCCGCAGGCGCTGGCACTGGCCGAAACCCAAATGCAAGCCAACGAGCTCATGGTAATTGGTGGCGGGCAAATTTATGCCCTAGCCCTGCCCTTGGCGCACCGCATTTACCTTACTCGCGTGCATGCCAATTTTGAGCTGGCCGATGCTTTTTTTCCTGCGCTGGACCCACTGCAATGGCAATTGGTAAAGTCAAATCCTTTTTTGGCCGACCAAAAGCATGCTTACAATTACACTTTCGAACTTTGGGAACGCCGGGCAAACGCCGATGGCAACACCACCGCATAAACCAGTTTTTCCAAATTTTATGTACAGCGCCTTTGCCCTTGGCCTAAAGTATATTGGCTACCGCCTTACAGCACAAAATGGTCGTGGGCATGGCATACACTCGCCATTTGTGTTTGAGTTTGTAACCCAAGTGCTCAATAGCCCTGCGGCTTACTACTGCTATGCGCCGGTAGAAGCAGCGCGGCAAAGCTATCGCCAAAATTCGCAGACCATTACCGTAGAAGATTTTGGCGCAGGGTCGCGCTCTGGTGCCAGCCGGCAGCGCAGCATCAGCAGTATTGCCACCACGGCGCTAAAGCCCAAAAAGTATGGCCAGCTTTTGTTTCGAATAGCCAATTACTACCGTTGTAGGCACATTATGGAACTTGGCACATCGCTGGGCATTACAACCAGTTATTTGGCCCTGGCCAGCCCGCATGCCAAGGTACTCACCATAGAGGGCGCCCCCGAAGTGGCAGCGCTGGCTCAGGCACACTTTAAGCACTTGGGCTTGCAAAATGTGGCACAAATTGTGGGCAATTTCAACGATACGCTACCCACCGCTTTGCAGCAAATGCCGCACCCCGATTTGGTGTACATTGATGGTAACCATCGGTGCCAGCCCACGCTGCACTACTTTCACACGCTATTGCCCACCGTGCAAGACCATACCATTCTGGTGTTTGACGATATACATTGGAGCAAAGAAATGGAGACCGCCTGGGCCACCATCAAAAGCCACCCCGAGGTTACGCTTACCATCGACTTATTTTTTATAGGCTTGGTTTTCTTTAGTCACAACTTTAAAGCAAAACAGCATTTTACCATCCAATTTTAGCCCATCCGGCTTAATTGGCTGCAACCAACAGGTTTGCGGCAGACCTTTTTTTGTTTCGGCATTTTAAATATTGGCAATTAGCCCTAATTTCACGGCCATGACCATTGGTGTTTTAAAGGAAACCGGCCCCGAAACTCGCGTTTCGCTGTTGCCCGAACACGTGGCCCAGCTTACAAAAAAGGGCCATAAGGTATTGATAGAGCTGGGCGCAGGTGCCAAAGCTTTTGCTAACGATGCACAGTATGCCAGCGCAGGCGGGCAAGTGGTGGAGCAAGCAGAAATTTTTGCACAGGCGCAGCTCATATTTGCCATGCACCTTCAGGGCCAGGCCAGTTGGCCCGCCGCTGTTTTTGTGGGCAATTACCAGCCCCTGTTTGCTGCCCAGGCCATGCAGCAATTGGCCAATCGGCAGGTTACCACCTTTAGCCTCGATTTGTTGCCGCGTACCACCCGGGGCCAGGCCATGGATATATTGAGTAGCCAAGCCAACATTGCGGGCTACAAGGCTGTGCTGCTGGCCGCCACGCTGCTGCCGCGCTACTTTCCCATGCTTATGACCGCCGCTGGCAGCATTGCCCCCGCCAAATTATTGATATTGGGTGCGGGCGTGGCCGGCTTGCAAGCCATTGCCACTGCCAAGCGCTTGGGCGCCGTGGTAGAAGTGTTTGATACCCGCCCTGCCGTAAAAGAAGAAGTACAAAGCCTAGGGGCCAAGTTTGTAGAAGTGGAAGGTGCTGCCGATGCCAGTAAGGCTGGCGGCTATGCCGTAGAGCAAACCGAAGAGTTTAAGCAGCGGCAACAGCAAAAAATAAGCGACAGCGCTGCCAAGGCCGATGTAATTATTACTACGGCGGCCATACCCGGCAAACAGGCACCCATACTCATTACCACAGCCATGCTAGAGCGTATGCGGCCAGGCTCGGTTATTATTGATTTGGCTGCGGCCACCGGTGGCAATACCAGCCTAACCCAAAACGACCAAACAGTGGTCCATAATGGCGTAAATATTGTAAGCGGTAGCCACTTGGCAGCCACCACCCCTGCCGATGCCAGCAAGCTGTATGGCAAAAACTTGCTCAACTTTTTAGAACTCATCACCCATAAAGAGGGCCACTTAAACCTTAATTTCGACGATGATTTGGTAAAAGGCTGTTGCATAACCCACGGTGGCCAAGTGGTGCACGAGCGGGTTGCTGCGCTGCTCAAGAGCCCCTCTGCCCAATAATTCACCACCCATTTTGTTCAAAACGTCTTTTTTTAAGCCACGTCAAATCAGTCGGTATGCAAACAATCCTCAACTTTATAGCTGCTAACCAGCAAATTATCTACATCGTTATTCTAATGATGTTTGTGGGTATTGAAGTAATTGGCCGCGTACCCAGCGTACTGCACACGCCCCTAATGAGCGGTGCCAATGCCATACATGGTGTGGTTATTGTGGGTGCCATTATTGTAATGGGCAAGGCACAGCCGGGCAACTGGCTCGTTATTAGCCTTGGTTTTATAGCGGTCGTTTTAGGCACGCTCAATGTGGTGGGCGGTTTTGTGGTTACCGATCGCATGCTCGAAATGTTTAAAAAGAAAAAGTAGTGCATTTTCGCCGATCATTACCCAACATGGTAATTTCCTGCTTCAAGGGGCAACCGTTGAAAATAGCCAAGAATTTATATGAGTAAGAAACTGTACATACACAACGAAATTGAACACAATACCGTAGCCGCCGAAGTGATTGTACCCCATTTGGTACAACTGCTTAACCCCAAGTCGGTTTTAGATGTGGGGTGCGGCATTGGTACATGGATGTCTGTTTTTCACCAGCACAATGTGTTGATTAATGGCATTGATGGCGATTTTGTTGACCGTACTTTGCTAAAAAAGTTTACCGATCTATCCCACTTTCAGGCCATCGATTTGGCCAAGCCTTTCAATTTAAATCAGCGGTACGATTTGGCCATTAGCCTCGAGGTGGCCGAACACTTGCCTCCCGAGAGTGCCGAGGGTTTTGTAGCATCCATTGTGAAGCACGCCGATACCGTGGTGTTTTCGGCAGCCAACAAATGGCAGGGTGGGCAAAACCACCTTAACGAGCAGTATGCCAGCTATTGGGCCAATCTTTTTGCCAAGCACGGCTATCAGTGTTACGACCTTATACGTCCGCTGGTTTGGAACCAGCCTCAGGTTGACAAGTGGTATAAGCAAAACATATTGGTGTACTCAAAGCATGCATTATTGCCCAGCCCCTCGCAAAATATCAACCTTATTCACCCCGATTACTGGGAAAAACGCACCCGCAAGGTCGTGCGTCTAATGGATAACCTCACGCTTATTCGCAGCGGCAAGGCAGGGCTTTTGTTTTACTTAAAATCCTTGTTCCGCTCGGTTAGTCATTTTGGAAAAAAATATCCCATGTAGTGGTTGTGGCCTACAAAGTCCAATCTACAATGGCATTGGCCCACTCCGGTCGGTGTGGTGTTTGTACCCTAATGTAGTTATCGGTGTAGCCTTCCATCATCCCATTTTTTTCAAACCCCTCAAACAGTACGGGGCGGGCTTGGCCATAAAACTGGGTGGTAAAGTATTGCATTTTCATATAGCTCAGGTTGCGCAGCGCCTTGTTGCGCTCGTGCCGCACAGCCATGGGCACCACGGGTGTTATTTCCAGCGCCCGGGTGTTGGCCCGCTCGCTGTACGTAAACACGTGCAGGTAGCTCAGGTCCAGCAAGTGCAAAAAATCAAACGTCTCTTTAAAATCTTCATCGGTTTCGCCGGGGAAGCCCACAATTACATCGGCGCCAATGCAAGCGTGCGGCATCAGGCTTTTAATGGTGGCCACCCTATCGGCATACAGTTCGCGGCGGTAGCGGCGGCGCATTAATCCCAGTATTTTATTGCTACCGCTTTGCAGTGGCACGTGAAAATGTGGCATAAAAGCCCGGCTCTGCGCCACAAAGTTCACTATATCGTTCGTAAGCAGGTTGGGCTCGCAGCTGCTAATGCGGTAGCGGGCTATGCCTGCCACGCCATCCAGGGCTTTTACCAGTTCAAAAAAATCACCATCACCATCAGCGCTCCTAAAATCGCCCAGGTTTACGCCTGTTAGCACTATTTCTTTTACCCCTTCAGCCGCCAGTTTGGTAGCATTGGCCACCACGTTGTTTAGGTTGTCGCTGCGGCTTTTGCCACGGGCCATGGGTATGGTGCAAAAGCTGCAATTGTAGTCGCAGCCGTCCTGCACTTTCAAAAACGTTCGGGTGCGGTCATTTTGGCTCCAGCTGCTTACAAACCCTTGCACCGCCTCAATGTCGCAACTGCTTATTTTTCCGCTATCGCCCTTGCTTAGCTCGGCAATATGCTTGGCCAGGTTAAATTTTTCTGCTGCGCCCAGCACCAGGTTTACGCCCGGTATGGCGGCAATTTCTTTGGGTTTCAGTTGGGCGTAGCAGCCCGTTATTACCACCAGGCTCTCGGGTGCCAGCCGCTGTATGCGCCGCACCAGTTGTCGGCACTCTTTGTCGGCATTATCGGTCACACTGCACGTGTTTATCACATACACGTCCGCCATGTCGTCAAACGCTGCTTTTGCAAAACCCTCGGCCTCCATCATGCGGCCCATGGTGCTCGTTTCGCTAAAGTTCAGCTTGCATCCCAGCGTGTGAAAAGCCACCGATTTTTTTGTTTCCTCACCAACCATAGCGCACAAAATTACGCCAAGGCAGCCGCCATTGCTACATCTGCACCAATTTTTTCCACGCACTTGCCCCGCCCCAGGTCGGTTTTGCGCAGCCGACGGTGGGTTTAGTAAGCCCCAATACCAGCATCGGCCCAAAAAAATACATGGTTATTTGCAGCCAACATAACAATTAATATGTAGTACGAAAGCCAAAAATCTTGGGCAGATGGGGCCGCATACCCCAATGGGCCTTGGTACGGGCTGTACGCTTGTACCCCGGGCAAAAATACAGGTGCCCGGGGGTACCGCTGCCATCCCGCCTGCCCTAGGCAGCAGTGCATAGTTAAGCCTATGCCCACCCGCCGCGCAGTAGCAACCAGGTTCTGGCATGGGCAGCGCCAACCTTTAGGCCGTTGGTAGGCTAACCCCGTAGCCAAACATTTTTGCGGCCTTTTCAGCCCATTCAATACCTTCGCGGCACATTTTAAACTGGTAATTCAATATGACCTGGAAGCAAGCATTTACCTCTTCTATCGGCAAAAAGATTGTGATGGCATTGTCCGGCATCTTTCTCATTCTGTTTTTGGTGGTACACGTGGGCATCAACGCCTGCATTTTTGCCAACGATGGTGGCGAAATGTTCAATAAAGCCGCGCATTTCATGGGTTCTACCGTACTTATCCGCATTTTAGAAGTGGGCCTGTTTGCCGGTTTCTTTTTGCACATCATACAAGGCCTCATGCTCGAGGCTGCCAACCGCACCCGGCGCAAGCAGGGCTATGCCGTAGCCATGGGCAACAAGGGCAGCAAGTGGTACAGCCGCACTATGGGTTTGCTGGGTACGCTGGTGCTTATTTTTCTTATTATTCACTGGTGGCATTTTTGGGTGCCGGCCCGCTTTACAGGCCATCCCGAGCTTACCGAGGTAGAATACAACGGGGTACACATGCACAACATGTACAACCTTATGATGGTAACGTTTAAGGAGCTTTGGGTAGTAATATTGTATGTGCTGGCATGTATATCGCTGGCCTATCACCTGTTGCACGGTTTTCAAAGCGCTTTCCGCACCATGGGTTTGGGTAGCAAGCGTTGGCTGGCACTGGTGCAGTCTGCAGGCCTAGGTTATTCCATCTTGGTGCCATTGGTATTTGCAGCCATGCCGGTGGTCATGTATTTTGGGTGGTTATCCTAAATTGGCCTCAACCCGATGCTACTGCCTGCAGCAAGCCGCCAACCCAATAGAACTGTTGCACAAAAACCAAGGCTTTGCCATTTAAAAGTACACAAGCTTACATCATGCAGTTAAAAAGTATAAATTTCGTCCTGCACTTCCAACCAAATTGCCGCAAAAGGCATTATTAAAAGGTCTTAAAAAATCATTTCTCCGCATGTTAAACGCTAAAACTCCCGCCGGACCGCTCGACAGCAAATGGAAAAATTACAAGTCCACTTGTAAACTGGTTAATCCAGCCAACAAGCGCAAACTCGAAATTGTGGTGGTAGGCACCGGCTTAGCTGGGGCTTCTGCCGCCGCTGCCCTGGGCGAACTGGGCTATAAAGTAAAAGCATTTTGTTTTCAAGACAGTCCGCGGCGCGCCCACAGCATAGCCGCGCAGGGCGGCATCAATGCGGCCAAAAACTATCAAAACGATGGCGATAGCGTGTATCGCCTATTTTACGATACCATTAAAGGCGGCGACTACCGGGCCCGCGAAGCCAACGTGCATCGGCTGGCCGAGGTAAGTGGAGCCATTATAGACCAATGCGTGGCACAGGGTGTGCCGTTTGCCCGCGAGTATGGCGGCCTGCTTAGCAACCGCTCGTTTGGTGGCACCCAAGTGCAGCGCACATTTTATGCCGCTGGGCAAACGGGCCAGCAGCTGCTACTGGGTGCTTACAGTGCACTTGAGCGGCAAGTGGCGCTGGGTAATGTGCAAATGTTTACCCGCCACGAAATGCTCGAAGTGGTTACCATTGAAGGCAAAGCCCGCGGCATCATAGCCCGCAATTTGGTAAACGGCGAGCTGGAACGCCACTTTGGCCACGCCGTACTGCTGTGCAGCGGTGGCTACGGTAATGTGTTTTACCTAAGCACCAATGCCATGGGCAGCAATGTAACCGCCATTTGGAAGGCCCACAAAAAAGGGGCACTGTTTGCTAATGCCTGCTTTACACAAATACACCCCACCTGCATACCCGTAAGCGGCGATCACCAAAGCAAGCTTACCCTTATGAGCGAAAGCCTGCGTAATGATGGGCGCATTTGGGTGCCCAAAAAGCAAGGTGATACCCGCAAGCCAAACGAAATCCCCGAAGAAGAACGCGATTACTACCTCGAGCGCCGCTATCCCGCATTTGGCAACCTGGTACCCCGCGATGTGGCCAGCCGTGCTGCCAAAGAGCGCTGCGATGCTGGCCATGGCGTGGGCACCAGCAAACAAGCCGTTTACCTCGATTATGCCGATGCCATTTTGCGCTACGGTAAAATTGAAGCTGGCAAGCAAGGCACCGACAATTTGCCCACCGATACCCTTATTGCCATGGGCAAAAAAGTGGTGGAAGAAAAGTATGGCAACTTGTTTGACATGTACGAGAAGATTACGGGCGAAAACCCTTACGAAATACCCATGCGCATCTACCCCGCGGTACACTACACCATGGGTGGCCTTTGGGTAGATTACGAACTGCAAACCACCATACCCGGTTTGTATGCCTTGGGCGAAGCCAACTTTAGCGATCATGGTGCCAACCGCCTCGGTGCAAGCGCACTCATGCAGGGCTTGGCTGATGGTTATTTTGTAATACCCTACACTATTGGCAATTTCTTGGCCGATGAGATACATGTAAAAGCCATTGCTACCGACCATCCCGCATTTGTGCAGGCCGAGCAAGAAGCAGCCGAGCGCATATCCACGCTCATGAATGTGAAAGGCACAAAAACCGTGGAAAGCTTTCACAAGCGGTTGGGTAAAATTATTTGGGACAAGTGCGGCATGAGCCGAAATGCCACCGACCTAAAAGCTGCTTTGGAAGAATTAAAAGCGCTAAAGGCCGAGTTTTGGAGCGATGTGCGCATACCCGGTGCCATAAACGAAATGAACCCCGAACTGGACAAAGCCAACCGCGTGGCCGATTTTATAGAACTGGGTGAATTGATGTGTTTAGACGCACTAAGCCGCGAGGAAAGCTGTGGCGGGCACTTTAGAGAAGAATTCCAAACCCCCGAAGGCGAGGCCCTGCGCAACGATGCGGACTACATGTACGTAGCCGCTTGGGATTACAAAGGCAACAGCGCTTGGGAACTCCACAAGGAAAACCTCGATTACGAGGTTGTAAAACCCAGCCAAAGAAGTTACAAATAGACAACACGTATTACCGTAAATTTCACCCACAAAACCCAGCAGCAATGGAACACTATACCATGAACCTCAACCTAAAAGTGTGGCGGCAAAGCAACAGCAAATCCGTTGGGCGCTTCGAAAACTATGAGGTAAGTGATATTTCTTCCGAAATGTCATTTTTAGAAATGATAGATGTGCTAAACGAGCGGCTTATTGCCGAGGGTAAAGACCCCATTGCCTTTGACCACGATTGCCGTGAAGGCATTTGCGGCATGTGCAGCATGTACATTAATGGCAGGCCACACGGCCCATGGCAGCGCAATACCACCTGCCAGCTGCACATGCGGGCTTATAAAAGTGGCGATACCATTACCATTGAGCCTTGGCGTGC
>RDXD01000121.1 GCA_004292575.1 Bacteroidota bacterium | reverse complement strand
TTTGCCGTTGTAGCCGTATTTGTTCTCCGCCCTGCCAAAGCTACGGCTTTCCAGCGCATCTATGCCGCCGCCAAAGGCGTAGGTATCGCTTTCTTGCAGGAGGGGGCCGCTGCGGTGGTTGATGCGCAGGTTATCGAAATACGCTGCTGTGCTGCTGGACGAACTGGTAAAAATGGTTACATAGCCGCCTCTTTGCACCACCAACTGCCCACTGCTTAGGGTTTGCAGGGTAGCGTTGGCTTCGGGTTGTGCACAACTGCTTTGGCGGCTTTCCAAATTAAAGGCCTTCCACCCGTTCTGGCAAACCGTAAGAGAGGCGTCCAACAACAGCCAGTTGAGATAACCCTTGGGATTAGTGATGCTGGCAGCATGCATATTGTTAAGGCATTGAAAGATGACCGAAGTTAAGGGATTCATAGGCTTCCAAATGTCCCAACCTGACACCCCTACTTTACCTACGTTTTTTTAAGCTTTCAGGAGTTAAATTTAGCTCTAAAAAACTTAGTACCAGTGGCGTAAGATTTATAACTGTTTCATGGGGTACAAATGCATGGTTGCAGTTTGCTGCTTTTTTGGGGGGGTGCTTTCAGCTAATGGAAAATAAGTAACAGCGGGGCAAAAGGTTGGGAGAACTGCGCCAGAATACAAAATACAGACCTGCGCGAGGGGAGCATAGGCTGAGTTCACAACATGAAGGAAATTCGCATTGCTATACTACCCCATGATACCACATTACTTCCTTTACAGGATAGTGATGCACCTTCTAAATTACGCTTAGCCTCTGCACAAATGGCGTTGACCAGTTCCTTCTTCTTATCAAGGCTCCCCGAACCGGAATTAAAAACGGCTTTGTTATCCGACTTTTGAAAAATATAAAGATGCAATATCTGCACATCGCCTTTAACCTTGCTTCCCTGTATATCATATCGTATCACAACATTACCGTAGCAATTAAAGAGGGCTTTATTCTTTACTTTGATAGTATTTGTCTTTAGCCTTAAAAAACAATTACTTTTTTGATTGGAAGGCACTGCCGAAGTGTCTACGTTATTTTGTTCTTGTTTGTCGCACCCATGGTCAGGCTTTTTCCTATTGCTATTCAAACCACACGACAGGAGGAACGCTATGAATATCAGTCTATACATTATCATTTCTTTTTTGGTCTGATTATAGGCGCATTACTGGATGCCGCTGGCCTGAACAAAGGGAAAAACTTCGCAACCAAAACTTTTGATAATTGATTAGGCCGAATTACAGGGAAGGTGTTGTATATACCCGAACTGTTGGAATTGCTGCCGCTTTTGAATGCCATAGTAGCAACAGCAAGATTTTTATACCCTTCCACATTTCCCCAGTTGTTTTGACCATACAAAAGGCTATATATTGCCTTATCATAGAGTTGGCCTGCTGGTGACCCATTCCCTACTCCTTGATTTGCTTCCGTTTGCAAACCCAAGCTTGATGCAATAGCCATTCCGAACAGATATGCCTGAACTTCATTGAAAACTGAAGTGCCTCCAACGCCGTTCTCATACTGATACGCGTGAAAAAGCTCATGGGATACACTTTCAATACCTAGGTCTGTATCGAAGCTTTTATCCATCAAAAGACCAGCTTTTAAAGTTCCGCCGCCGCTCTCGTTTGCTCGAAAAGAGAAACTTCCTTTCGCAGGTTTCTCATTAACGAAACTGTAGGCGTTCTTGCTGCCTGATAATTCGGAAACCACAGTCTGGACATGTTCTGTAGAGGAAATAGCAGTCAACATTTTGCCGACGCTTTTAACAAAAGCGTCCTTTCCTTTATACTTAGAGCCATCTTCATTGTAAAACTTGCCATTTTTATACTGTACTCGTTGGTTATCTCCATAGTTTATCCAAATCTCCTCCCCGTTGGGGTCGACAAATAAAATAGGAGAATTATTTACATAACCATAAGGGGTATAGCCATCATACTTTTCAGCCTGTGGGTCAATTACTTTCCATCTCCCCACCTGCGCATCATACATCCTTGCGCCATAATCCAACCACTCCAGCCCCAAATCGGGTTGTTTTTCTTTGCCGTTGTAGCCGTATTTGTTCTCC
>RDXD01000483.1 GCA_004292575.1 Bacteroidota bacterium | reverse complement strand
CAGCAAAAACTGGGCGCCCAACTGGCGGCCAACCTGCCCCCACAGGCGGCGCTGTTTAGCCAAAGCCCGGTAAACAAAGTGGTGGAATACTATGCCAAGCGCACCTTTAACACCTGTGCCAGCCCGGCGCAAGCCCGCCAAATTATGATGACTTTTGGGATTACAACCGCCTACTGGCTGCACTTTGAAAACAACCGGTGGTTGCGTACAGATACCCTACAAATACCCCCTACCTTAGGCCCGTAGGCCACAACACGTATGGAAGCATGGAACTGGAAGGGCGCCAATTTGGTGCTATCGCCGCAGCGGCTAATGTATTGGGAGGCCCAAAAAATGCTTATTGTAAGCGATTTGCACCTGGGCAAAACGGGCCATTTTCGCAAACATGGCTTGGCAGTGCCCACCGCGGTGTTTAAAGAAGATTTGCACCGGCTATGGCAAAGCATTGGCTTTTTTAAGCCCAGCACGCTGCTAATGGTGGGCGATTTTGTGCATAGCCATGCCAACCTGGAGCTGGAGGTGTTTGCCCGCTGGCGTGCCGAATGGCCCAACCTAAACATAACGCTGGTAAAAGGCAACCACGATATACTGCACCCCAGCTGGTATGTGGCGCAGCAAATAACCGTGGTGCCCTACCTGCTGCTGGATGGCCTGCTGTTTGTGCACGATGCTGCCGATGCCGCAGCCCTGCAACTGCCGCACCAGGGCGTGGTAAGTGGGCACCTGCACCCTGCAGTGGTTATAAAATCGGGCGCCCGACAACAATTGCGCTTTCCATGTTTTTATTTTACCGGGGCACATTGCATTTTGCCTGCGTTTAGCGTGTTTACGGGCAATGCCAGCATAAAACCCAAAAAAACCGATACCATTTTTGCCATTTTACCCCAACCTGCCAACCAAACCACGGGCCCTAAGCTGCTAAAGCTGTAGGCGGGCAAGTAGGGCCGCCAATGTTTATGTTAAAAATAGCTTACGATCCCATTTATGCCCACCCGCTGCCCGCGGGGCACCGGTTTCCCATGCTTAAATACGAGCTTATACCCGGCCAGCTGCTGCACGAGGGTAGCATTGGCCCGGCCAACCTGTTTGCCCCGCAGCCCTGCCCGGCCAGTGTGGTACTGCTTACGCACCATGCCGAGTACTTTCAACAACTGAGCAACCTGGCGCTGAGCCCGCAACACGTGCGCCGCATTGGCTTTCCGCTAACGGCGGCACTGGTGCACCGCGAGTTGGTGATAGCCCAGGGCACCATTGACTGCTGTGGCCATGCGCGGCTGCACGGCGTGGCCCTAAATGTGGCAGGCGGCACACACCATGCCTTTGCCAACCGCGGCGAAGGCTTTTGCCTGCTGAACGACATGGCTATTGCTGCTAACTACCTGCTGCACCAGGGCCTGGCCCAGCGCATACTGGTGGTAGATTTGGATGTGCACCAGGGCAATGGCACAGCCAAGCTGTTTGAAGCCGAGCCACGGGTGTACACGTTTAGCATGCACGGCGGGCACAACTACCCCTTTGTAAAAGAAAAAAGCGATTGGGACATACCCCTGCCCGATGGCACCGACGACGCAGCATACCTGGCCTTGCTGGCCCAAGCGCTGCCCGTGATGTTTGCGGCCCACCGGCCAGATTTTGTGTTTTACCTAAGCGGCGTAGATGTGCTGGATACCGATAAATTTGGAAAACTAAAACTGACGCTTGAAGGCTGCCGCCAACGCGATGCCATGGTGTTTGAGCAATGCCAGCGGCATGGCACGCCCTGTGTGGTAAGCATGGGCGGCGGCTATAGTGCCGATGTAAAACGCATTGTGGAGGCGCATTGCAATACCTACCGCACCGCCCTAAGCGTGTATGGATAGGCTTGTTCCGGCGCTGCCGGGTCTAAAGTACCAGCCCGCGGTTTGGGCCATATCGAGGCTGTGGCCGTCATTTCCCACTGCCAGGGCTAAAGCACCACCCGTATCATTTCAAGGGTTATCACTACGGCATCGGTGTCGGCATCGGGTATTTCTTCTAAAATTACTACCCGTGTATAATTGGTTTGCCTGCACTGCCAGCGTATTTGGCGCATGGCGGGGGCCACCTGCGCATCGGTCAACTTTACCCAAGGTGCTGGTGCAAAACACGTAGCCAGCTGGTTGCGCCATTGCAGCCAGGCACTATCGGCTTGCTGCGGGCCGCGCAAAACGCTGTAAAACTTTACAAAATCGTTGCTGTAGGGCAGCTTGCCGCTGCATTGGCCCCGCTGCATGCCCGTCATGGCCTGGCGGGTGCGGTATTCTTTTACCGTAGAAATAAAGGTTCCGGCAATGCCTTTGCAGTCCACAGAAAGTTGGTGCCAGTAAAAATCAAGTTCAGCGCAAATGGCGGGTGCCGTTTGGGCTTGGCTGGTGGTGCCGGCCAACCAAAATAAAAGTGCCAGGCTTAGGGTAATGCGCAAGGGTGTGCCTTTTTTGGGGTAAAAAACGGATGCTGGTAGCACAAAAATAGTACTGGGCCGGTCTTACTGTGGCTTTTTTTCCGCTGCCGCCTCGCCATCTTTCCAGGCCCAAAGGTGCAAGCTGGCATAGGTGCGGTAGGGCCGCCAGTGCTCGGCAATGGCCATCATGCTGCTTTTCAAGGCTTTTTTGTTAGGGGCCACCAAGCCGTAGCACTTTATCATGGCTTGCTGTATGCCCAAATCGTCGGCGGGAAAAACGTCTTCGCGGCCAAGCGTAAACATCAGCAGCATTTCGCAGGTCCACTGCCCCACACCTTTTATTTGGGTTAAAAACGCAATAATTTCGTCGTTGCTCATGCCATGCAGCATGGTATCGGTTACGCGGTTTACCACACAAAAATCGGCCACAGCGTGCACGTAGCATACCTTGGCGTGGCTAAGGCCAATGCCTCTTAGCTGTTCGTACGGGGTGTCTTTCACCTGCTGCGGCAGCGGTTCGGTGCCGCCGTAAAGCGCTAAAAACCGTTGAAAAATAATGGCCGCCACCTTGGTGTTCAGTTGCTGGCTCATAATGGCCGCCATCAACCTAAGGGCTATGTTTTGGTGTGCCGTCAACTGTTTGGCAGGGCCGCTGAGCAAGGGCGCCAAAAGCGGGTCTTGTTTGAGGTGGGCGGTATAACTCATGGTGGAAAAATAGAAACTTTTTCCGTCACAATTTGTGCGCTTACGGATTTTAAAAAAATACAAATGCCGCCGCATTTGCAAATGTCAAGAATTCTGTGTTTCTTGTAAGCCGTTAGGTTGAAGTCAAGACCGTTTTTTTTCTCACTCATCTCAATATAAAACAAACACATGATCTGCAAAAAACAAACCATGGCTCTGCTGATTTATGCAGCAACACTAAGCCAGGCGATGGCCCAAAACGTGGGTATTGGCACCCCCGCGCCATCGGAAAAACTGCATGTAAACGGCAATTTCAACCTCAACGGCCTGCTCAAGATAAATGGGAATGCCGGCACCGCCAATCAGGTACTTACCAGCACAGGGGCGGGTAGCAATCCCATTTGGGCCACTACGGCCTACACAGGGGGCGGACGTTTTCGGGTTACCATTAACAACAATACCGGTCAGGCGCTGGTTGGTACCCGAAACGGTTTCAGCAATGCCGAGGATGCGCCTTTTGCGCAGGAAGATTCGGTGGACTTTATGAATCCTGTGGTAGTAGGCACCGATTTTTCAATGGCAACAGCTGGTACTACTAACAACATCATTACCGTAAACCGCACCGGCTTATACCATTTCGAAGGGCTGGTGAGGTTGTTTGCCACCAGCCAACTGAGCATAACCATGTTACCACGGGCTACCCTTCGGTTTTTGGCCGACCAACCGCTTCCCGCCAACGACATTAACCTGATATTGGTAGAAGATGCCATGGCCGCCTCAGCCGATGCCAGCAGTGGTGGCTTAACCAATCAGTACAACTATGCGGCGCGTTTTAACCTCAACATCCATTTAGAAAGCGGTACCAAATTGACCCTGTCTGCCGGTTTCAACAATCTAAGAACGAACACAGTGGCGCTCATTAATATTGGCCAATCACTCAATAGCTATATGCTTGGCCATTTCATTTCCGAGTAAGCTTCACTAATTTTGGCGCAAGGGCTAAAAAAAAGCCGGCCCCAAGTGTGTTTGGAAGCCAGCCTTTTACTGATTGGCATTACTGCTAACTGCAGTGTTTTGCTACCACCCATTAACTCTTTTTGGTGGCTGCTGCAACCGCAGGTTTGGTTTCTAGATCACCCAGTGGCCTGCTCTTGCTAAAGTACACCAAAATGGGAGCGACCACTAGCATGGAAGTCTATGTACTGGCTGTAAGCCTATGGATTGCACGCCACCACCTACGCAAAGACGCGGCTCTATGGACGTAACGCCAAGCAATGCCATGCAACGTAGCGTGCCAAAGCTGCCGGAGATGAAACACAACGTGGCAGTACCATCTTTGCGTTCACAGCCGTGGCGGTAGTGAGATAATTGCACAGTTGAGTGGCTGCTTATTGAAAAGATTGCGGAGCAATGGGGCCAGCAGCAACGGATACGGGCAAATAACCGACTCGCCAAACGCCTAAACACTGCGGAATGTGCCGCTAAACCCACACTAAGAAATAATGTGGCCACCCTGTGCTAGCCATTTAAAAACGTAAAAGCAGATTAACGGTAAACAGATGGCTGAAGGTCCGCATACAGCCACCGTTCCATAGCTTTTACTGATTTGCATATCGGGATACAGTTCCCGGCTTAGCGGGTAGGAAGGTGCGAAAGGCAGGTGCCGATAAGTGCACTCACTAGCTTCATAGCCTGTGTGTTGAACTCATATGTGCATCAATGTAGAAGACTAGTTATTTTCAAAATCATTGTCCTTTTCATAGCCTTCATAGTAATATGATTGTTCAATACCTTTAAAAATAATGTCCCGATTATGTATTTCTTCTGTTAGGTTTGATTCAAGTAAAGTTCGAAGCTCTAAGTCATTGATAGGGCTTCGCTCCATAGCTTGGAGGTAAAGCGTTTTGTCAACAAATTGCCAATTCACAAGTTTTCCAATGCGTTTCTTTAACATCAAGTCAAGCCAAATTCTCATTGTTCTACCATTTCCTTCTAAAAAGGGATGAACAATATTCATTTCAATGTATTTTTCGATTATTTCTTTGAAATTATTTTCTGGCATACGCTCAACTTTTTCCAATGCCTCTTTTAAGTACAAAACTGTTGCAAACCTAAATCCACCCTTTGAAATATTCTGTTTTCTTATTTGCCCTGCAAAGTTGTATAAACCATCAAATAGGTATAAGTGTATTTGTTGCAACCCTTTAGTAGTTCCAATCTCAATTTTTTCAATAAGCCCTGTGTCATACAAACTGTATGCTTTTTCTAGGCTTTTTTTGTCTATATTCTTCATTCGATGTATTTAAGTAATTTATGTACTCCATTAGGGTTGCGCACAATATTGGTCTATACCCCTAGGTACCTCAAATATACACACCTGTGTACAACCCACAAAATGCCGCTTTTGGCTATGCTGTAAATTGCGCCATGCTTTTAATTATAGGCACAAAGCGGTACCGAACCTTCTTCTCAACTCTGGACGAACAATTGACGGCGAGTGGATAATCTGGTGCGGCTTTTGGATGCTATTGTTGACAAGGTTGGGCTGAAAAAGTTAGGTTTTGCCAATGCGGTATATAATTCGGAAGAGCGGCTACCCAATACCCTACAGTGCAATTGAAGTGGTACCCCTACGGCTATCAAAGTCGAATTCGCATTACCCCACAGACTCGAAAGCGCATTCAGCTACAACATTGAGTTCTAATGGTTGCTTAAGTAATTGATGCCCAGATACCATTGCCGTGTTTAGAAAACTGGTTCTGCTGCCGTTCAAAACCTAGGTTTGCCTTGCAAAGCTGCCTTTGCGGCAATCGTAAGTGGGGCTGTGCAAGCAGTGGCGCAATTTTTATCGGAAAATTGCGTGCATGTAGCTTCCTGCTAATTTAGGCGCGAGGGTCAGTCAATGCTTTTGGATTTCCAGAAATGTCGAGTTGTATCGTTATAAACTTGCAGTGCTGAAATGATTTTATGCTGTTCTTCGCCGCACAATCTTTATCCTTGATTATGAGTGTTCGCCCCAACACATATTTTTCGGTATGGTGAAAGCCGGCGGCATCGGCGTACAGTGGCTCTACGATTACCGTGCCGAGGTTGTCCACAAAAGCCCACAGATTGCCTTTGCGCACGGGTGCATAGCCCTCGTTCATGGTGGAGGCTTCATCGTAAATAAGGGGTACCAGCACCTTGCCTTCTTTGTTTACAAAGCCATACTTGCCTGCTTTTTTTACCAGGCTGGTGCCGCACACGCAGTCGTTTACAAAGTCGTAGTCTTTGGCCCATTTTTGGCCCAAGCTGGGCAGCCAGCATGTGGCCGCCACAACTAAGAGAAGTGTTTTCATGTGTTTGTTTTTTTATGGTTGTAGGCATGCCTGAGCGCATGGCTATGGTATGCGGATGGATGCTTGGTGCTGGTGTGTGCGCCGGTGCTGGGGCATTTGCGCATTGGGGAGGGGGTGCGCATGCGTGTGGGCACTGCGCACCGGTGTGTGGATGTGGGCGCTACGGCTTGCGGGCAAGCACGGGCGGTGTGTTCTTTTTTTAGGTGGTTGAGCGGTTGATTTTGACCATCCACAAGGTACGGCGATCTGCGGGCTGGTGGTATGCTTGGAAACAGGCCAAAACCTGATGGTGGATGGTTTTTTGGGGCGGGATTTGCGATGGATGGCGGCGGTTTTGGCAATGGCGCGGCGCGGTGCATGGCGGGGTTAAAATGGTGCCTGCGCTGTTTGGCAGAGTTGGCTATTTTTGCCCGCCATGAGTACACGCATTTATTTAGACAACGCGGCCACCACCAGCCTACACCCACAGGTGCTGGAGGCCATGATGCCCTACCTTACGGAAAAGTTTGGCAACCCCAGTAGCATTTACAGCTATGGCCGCGAAAGCCGCTTGGCCATTGAAAATGCCCGCAAAGTGGTGGCAAAAATTTTAAATGCCCACCCTGCCGAAATTTTTTTTACCAGTGGTGGTACCGAGGCCAGCAATACGGCCATTTTTAGTGCGGTGCGCCACCTGGGCTGCACCCGCATTATTAGCAGCCCGCTTGAGCACCATGCCACGCTGCACGCGGTGGAGCATTTGCACCATGCGGGGGAAGCGCAGGTGCAGTTTGTGGAGGTGTTGCCCAGCGGCCATATTTGCCTGGCCAGCCTAGAAGCGCTGCTGGCCCAAAGCACGGCCAAAACTTTGGTAACGCTGATGCACGCCAACAACGAAATTGGCAATATGATTGATTTGCCGGCGGTGGGCCAATTGTGTACCCAATACAATGCGCTTTTCCACAGCGATACGGTGCAAACCGTGGGCCACTACCCCTTTAACCTGCGCCAAACGCCGGTGCATTTTATAACGGGTGCAGGCCACAAGTTTCATGGCCCCAAGGGCGTGGGCATGCTGTACATAAACGAGAATGTGCGCATAAAGCCGCTGATACACGGTGGCAGCCAAGAGCGTAATATGCGGGCCGGCACCGAAAATTTGTATGGCATAGTGGGCTTTGCCAAAGCACTGGAAATGGCCACCCAACAGCACGAAGCGGATGCGGCCCATATAAAGGGCCTGAAGCTGTATATGATGGAGCAGCTGGGCCAGCATGTGGCCGGCGTAAGTTTTAATGGCGACCCGCTGGGCAGCAGCCTCTACAGCGTGCTGAGCGTGGGTTTTCCTAAAACGGAGAAGAGCGAAATGATTTTGTTTAACCTTGACATTAATAACATTTGCGCCAGTGGCGGCAGTGCTTGCACCAGCGGTGCCGATTTGGGGAGCCACGTTATTCGTGCCATTAGCGGCAACCCCAATATGGTAACGGTACGTTTTTCGTTTTGTAACCAAAATACCAAGGCCGAAATTGATGCGGTGGTGCAAAAGCTAACGACGCTGGTGTAACCCGCGGCTGGGCCTATGGCTGGCATTTTTTGAATGGAGGGTAGGGGTAAGCCTGCCCGGCTTGTTTTGCACTTATAAACTTATATGGTAATGGATGCAGTGGCGGTGTTTTGCGGATCGAAGTTGGGGCAGGATGAGCTGTATGCGGTGCATGCCCGCCAGCTGGGGAAACTGCTGGCCTTGCAGGGCTGCGCGGTGGTGTATGGCGGTGGAAACCGCGGGCTAATGGGCGCCGTGGCCAATGGCGCACTGGCCGAGGAGGGCCGTGTGGTAGGCATTATTCCGGATCACTTGGTGGCCTGGGAACAGCAGCACTTGGGCCTTACCGAGCTGGTGGTGGTGCCCGATATGCACACCCGCAAGCGCATGATGTATGAGCGCAGCAGTGCCGCCATTATTTTGCCGGGCGGCTTTGGCACCATGGACGAGCTGTTTGAATTGCTGACCTGGAACCAACTATCGCTGCACAACAAGCCCGTATTTATTTTGAACTCGGCAGGTTTTTACACCCCGCTGTTTCAAATGATGCAGGCCATGCATCACCAAGGTTTTTTGTATGATAGTGTGTATGACCGTGTAAAAACTGCCGATACACCCGATGGCGTTTTAACGCTGCTGAACAAAAGCGCTATAGTGTAAACCCAATGTTTACAAAGGGCCGATTGCCGTAGGGGCTGCGCTGGTTTTGCACCACATCGTACTGCAAACTTATAAACATGCCACCGCGTCCGCCCGAGGGTACCACCACGCCTGCACCCACCATAAACACGGGTACAAAAGCGCCTTCCAGCTTTTGATCGGGGAGGTTGCCCACTTTATATCTGGTTCTTCCCCAGCTGTAGTTGAGCTCGGGCTGCACGCTGAGCATGATAAATTTTACGGGAAACACCCGGGTAAATAGGTTTAGACCAGCAAAGCTAAGATTGTCGCGCTGCACCTCATCGCCATTAAAATTGCGAAAACGAACACTGTTGTACAGGTAATTGATGCCAGCACCGGCGGTTATCCAGGGCTTAAAGGCATAGCCCACTTGCGGGGATAGATTGATGAATGTAAAATCGCCAAAGGTGGCGCCAATGTTGCCGCCAAATACGAGCTTGCTGGGGTCAAACTTCTTGGGTTCTTCCTCATCATCCGCTGGTGCGGTGCGGACTGTTTTCTTTTTTGGTTTAAAATCGCTTTCGTCGATGATGGAGTTTTGGGCCTGTGCGCCAAGGCTTAGGGCCAGTAGCAGGGTTGCTAATAATGTTTTCACGTGCTTGTGTTTTTGTGTGCAGGCCAAAAACCTGCTTTTGGTTTTTAATGTTTGCCGAAAAGTCTGAAACGCCGGGGCTACAGCTGGTAAGCCTTACGATGGTGTTTACATTTATGAAGTAAAATTAAAGGCTTGTGCCAAATGCCATGCCGCGCAAAAGTTTAAAATAAGCGTAAAATTTTGGCCGGCAGTAGCACCCCATGGGTTTTGGGCTACCGAGTTTGGCATGCGCTTGGCATGCCTGCATTATGTTTGCAGCATGAATACTGCAAGCACACCCACAGGCACGGCTTACCAAAAAAACATTTTGGGGTTGCAATTGCCCACCGACCCACGCTGGGTAGATTTGGCTGGCATTAGCCTAGAAGATATACTAACCGACCACGCTTGGTGCGAGCAAAAGGCTGCCACCAGTGGCATTAGCCTGGTGCAGCGCTACAGCCATTTGCCCGAGCTGGTGGCCGAGCTGGCGCCCATTGTGAGCGAAGAATGGGGCCACTTTAGGCTGGTGCTGGCCGAGCTGAAGCGGCGCAACTTGGTGCTGGGTAAGCAGCGCAAAGACGAGTATGTAAATGGACTGCTGACCTTTGAGGCCAAGGGGGGCAGCCCCGAAGACCGATTGCTGGATAAACTGCTGGTATTTGCGCTTATTGAAGCCCGCAGCTGCGAGCGGTTTAAGCGCCTTAGCGAGGGGCTGGATGATGAATATTTGCAAAAGTTTTACCGCCGCTTTATGGAAAGCGAAGCCGGACACTACCGCACGTTTATTGATTTGGCCCGCTTGTATGTGGCCGAAGATAAAGTGTGGGCCAGGTGGCAACAGTGGCTGCAATTTGAGGCAGGGCTGGTGCAGGGCTTGGAAGTAAGGGGCGATAGAATGCACTAGCGTTTGCGCCTTTAAATTGGGCACGGTAGATTGGCTTGCTGGTTGGTGGCCTACGTTTGGTGTTTAAAGTAAAAAAAACGATACGGCCTTTTCGGGGACTTTTAATCGTTTAGCAATCAAAATAGACCTTATAGGTTTGAGTTGATATTCAGAAAAACCTATAAGGTCTTTTCGGGGGCTTCTAATCGGTTAGAGATCAAAATAGACCTTATAGGTTTGAGTTGATATGCCGTCAGAAAAACCTATACGGTCTTTTCGGGGGTTTCTAATCGGTTAGCAATCAAAATAGACCTTATAGGTTTGAGTTGCGTCCAAAACCTATACGGTCTTTTCGGGCGCTTGTAATCGTTTAGCAATCAAAATAGACCGTACAGGTTTGAGTTTACTATGGCAGATATTTGCACTAATCCTGCGTATTTCCATCAAAAAAGGGTGAGCGTTATTACCGCTACCCCTT
>RDXD01000120.1 GCA_004292575.1 Bacteroidota bacterium | reverse complement strand
GGTTTTCAATATTAGACCTGTATTGTTCAATATCAAAAAAAGGCGTTTCAGTCGTTAATTGTTTTACTCTAGCCCAAATATCACTTGGTCTAAGTGGCAACTCATTTGGTTTATGGAAAACTAGGTTGAGGCTGCATGCTAATTCTGCCAGAGTTACAACTTCTATGCCTGGGTTTTCATATAACGGTATATCCTTGCTTTTCAAAAAGAAGGAATCCCATGCATTTTTTGAAGCCTTGATAGTTTCAGTAAATTTCTTGAAAAAATATGAAAATTTAATTTGCACTTTTTCAGCAAAATGAATTATGCAGTCACCGTCTTCATTGAAAACCTTTATACACTCTAAGACCAATGTGGGGAGCATATTTTTTGTTAATGCATATGTATATTCATATTGAAAATTCGCACTTGTACGGTAACCCTTTGCTACTCTGAACACTTTTAGTTTTCTAGTGCCCTCTCTACTCAAGAGTGTTGATATATCTCCATGTTTGAGCGGATTAAAGTTTACACCCAACGGCCTTACAACATCAAATATTGTCGTATTTGAATTCTCGGTTTCGTCTTCTTCCTGTGGGTCATATATCAAGTTTGGCTCATGCTTGTCCTCTCTTAATAAGCCTTTCTTCAACATCTCCATCGCACTTATCAAACTACTCTTCCCGCTGCTATTCGTCCCGGTCAAAATCGTAATGGGCGCAAAGTCAAAATCAGTCTTATTCTTAAATACCCGAAAGTTTTCGAGGCCAAGGTGGGTGAGGTGCGTTTTCATTATTGTTGGTTTACGAAGATTTTGGAGTTACAATTATACGGCATTAAAATTAATAGGTCCACAGTTCATCTTTTGCCCGGGTAACTGCGGTGTACAGCCACCTGGGGTCGTTGGCGGGTTGGTAGGGGTGCAGGGCCACGTGCCGGTATTCGCTGCCCTGTGCCTTGTGGCAGGTAAAGGCATAGCCGTAGCGCAGGCGCAGGGCACCCACAAACTGGTCGTCTCTCGCCCGTTTGTTTTCGCGGTATTTGGGGTTTAGGCGCAGGGCTTCGGCACGCAAAAACCTTTCTTGCTGCTCGGGCAGGTAGCCGTTGTGGCTGTGCAGGTGTTCCAGCAGGGCCAGGCTTTGCACCGTTACGGTTTCGCCGTTTATGTTGCGGGCTTCCAGCTCTACAGGCATAAAGTGCAGGCCGGCAAATTCAAGTTGCGGCGCGCCAAGGCTTTTCACCAGTGCCATTTCGCTTTTTAGCAGCACGGTGCTGCCATCGCTCCAGTTTTGGTCTATTAGTATCCGGCTGCCGGGCACCAGCGGTTGGCGGCCAAGGCCCAATTGGGCGCGGATGGCATTGTTCCACCAGTTTACATCTTTGTTGGTGTAGGCCAGCATGGCCATGCTTTCAGGGTTGTGGGCGTCGTACTGCCGCACGTATTGGCGCAGCATGCCACTGGCGTGGGCGCTGCGCTGCATGGTCAGCACGGGTTGGGGTGCCCCTTCCAAAATGTGGTTGCGCAAGGCGGTTGCGCCTTTTAAAATGTAGCTGTCACCATCTTGCCGCCGCACTTCCTTAAGCGTGGCTGTGGCTACCTTTTTACCAAAGCTGCTTTGCAGGTAGGGCACATCTAGCGCCGGGCTTTGCTCGTAACCAAGGTAGCCCACGGGTGGCAGCTGGCAGGGGTCGCCCACCAGCACCAGCTTATTGCCAGGGTGGCCGCCTTGCAAAAACGCTACCAGGGCGGTTAGCAACTTAATTTGGCCAAAAAGATCGCTGCCGCCTTGCAAGCGGTCGCTAATCATACTGGCTTCATCGGCTATAATGAGGCAGCGCTGCTCGGCGCTCAGTTGGCGCTTTACAAATACGGGCTCGCCGCCGCGGTCTTCAATTTTATACAGCAGGTTGTGCAGCGTGCAGGCCTGCATTTTGGTGCGGCTACTCAGTACTTTGGCGGCCTTATTGGTAGGCGCAGCCAGCAATATGGTGTCAAATGCATCGCCATGGCGGCTTATTACCTCCTGCATCAGGGTGGTTTTGCCCGTGCCCGCGCTGCCGGTTAGCACAAAAATGCCGCTGCCGCAGTTGGGCTGCACAAATTGCGC
>RDXD01000119.1 GCA_004292575.1 Bacteroidota bacterium | reverse complement strand
GGTTACAACCTGCATAGAAATTTCAAAATCGTTCAATTCCGCAACACCCCACTCTTTGGAAAGTAGGGTGTTTAGTTTTTTGGGGCTTGTAGCAATTGGCATTGTATCTGTGAGGTATCCGCAAGAAGCCCCGGCTTGGGCATGTTTCAGGGCTTTGTGATATACTTCTGATTTGACCGACCTCGCCTCAAGACTGCTCGGAAAAGGTTAGTATCCTTTTCATTGCTGGCTTAGGTGCGCCGCTTTTTGTTTAGAGAAGTTTCTGCTACGTCATTTACATCAACGATTGCCCACAGTAAATCCATGGCGTACATCAATTGTATGGATGAATGGGGGGCAATTTTGTTTTTATACAGAAATTGAATACCTGTGCAAGTGCAATCTTATGCGTGGGACAGCGATTTACCCCTTACCCAAACCGGTGCCACAGATGTTGTTTCGAAAACCAATGCACGTGGATTGTCAATAAGTTTATTGACCACCGGATTGGCAATAGACTTGGCTTGTGCCATGGGCGATGCTGTGGTGACCGCTGAGCGCCCACCGCATGTGGCGCTTGCCTGCGCACGGCCCCATAGTAGTACCAATGCACAGGGGCTGGCGAAGACCGAAGGGCAGTGCCCAACAGCGTTGGGCACCGAAGCGTAGCGGAGCCGTAGGGCGAGCAACTGAGGCCCGGCTTTTTGCTGCGGCCGATAGCCCCATTGTTTTTTTTACAAAAAAAGGCGTGGTATTGCTGGTTTTCCCAGCGCCGCATGCCAGTATGCCACAGGTCAGTGTCTTTTTTTTCCGCGCTAGCTAAATGGCGGGTTTGGTGCAGAGCTTTACAGTAGCGGGCTTAAAAATCCAAACTAATTTGCCTTGGGTTTTAACAGCAATTACCAACGGCATTACCCTCAGCCCTTCGACATGCTCAGGGCGGCGCCTTCGACAGGCTCAGGGCGGCGCCTCCATCTTATCCTTATCCTTGACCTTTCTCGCCACCTTTCCTCCGCCAAGCCAGCACTGCGCCAAACGCCAATAGCAACAACATTAGGGCAGCGGCTGCCCAAGTTATTTTGCGGCCCAGCAGATAGCTTTGGGGCTCAAAACGCAGGGTAAGCTGTTTGGTGCCAGCGGGTAGGCTAATGCCACGCAGCGCATAGTTGGTTTTTACAATGGGAACGGATTTGCCATCGGCAAAGGCCAGCCAGCCCCGGTCGTAGTACACCTCGCTGAGCACGGCAAACTGTGGTTTGGGTGCATTTACGGCGTATTCTATAAGGTCGTTGTCGTAGTTGGTAACTTTAATGGTGGCGCTGCTGTCCCACTGGTAGGGCCCCACCTGCGCTTTAAATTGGGTTTGTACCACGGCGCTGTCGGCCACGTTTAGGCTATCGAGGGCGTTCATTTCGGAGCGTGCATCGGGCACAAATTTTACGCCTTTGGCAAACCAGGCCGGCCCCATGGCGTTGGGGTTTACCACCATGCTGTCTTGTCCGTTGGCAGCATTTACCACAAAGTATTTGGCATTGAGCATGTTAAAGGTTTGGGGGTTGCCCTTGCTCAGTTGGTTTTGTATTAAATCCATGTACAGGCTAAGCTTGGCAGCGTGGTAGCCGTTTACTATGTTGTGGTGGTAGGCCAGCGCAGCATCGCTGTAGGGGTCGAAGCGGCGTTGCTGCCCGTTTACCACTTTGGCCTCGCGGGCATCAAACACCCGGTACACGCTTTTGTCTTTTTGTATGTCGAGGTTGGCTTGGGTGGGCAGTAGCTCGGGCGATACCACTGTTTTGCCATCGTACTCGCTTTTTTCCTGGTAGCTGTCTTTGTTGAGGTACTGATTATCGACTGTGATGAGGTCTAAAAACACCAGCGCGGCCAAAATGCCGCCAGCCACCGTGGGCTTTAGCAGTTTTCGGAGGTATAAAAACACCAGTGCCACGGCCAGCAACACAAAACCAATGGTGCGTCCCACATCGCCCTGGGCCACGGCCTTGCGGTCGGCCGATAGGGCTTTAAAGGCGGTTTTGTACACTTCCTTGCTTTGTGCATCGGGTATGGCATTTATTTGCGCCATCATGCCATCTTCCTGCGGGCTTCTGTAGCC
>RDXD01000482.1 GCA_004292575.1 Bacteroidota bacterium | reverse complement strand
ACCAGTTTTTTGCTTTCTTGGTGAGTGAATTGCCGTTGTGTTAGGTATTGGTAAAAATCAGAACATCAGAACATCAAAAAATCAGAACATCAAAAAATCAGACATCGTACATCAGACATCCTACATTTCCCCCGATGGCCGACAGCGCGGAGTTGTGCAGGCTGGCTGACCAGTTTTTTGCGTTGTTTGTGCGTGAATTGCCGCTGGTGTTTGGCCTCGCTGTAAATTCGCTATTCTTATCAATCAAAAAAAATCACAATGTATATTTCAAAAACAATGTGCGTATTCATATTGGGAGTTTTAATTGCCTTAACGGGTATAGCCCAGCAAACCTGTACAGTAGAGGTAACCACCAAGAACATACCCAACGGCACTTGGTTTTACCTGGCAGATAGCGAAACCAACGCCACTTATGATAGTGCGCAGGCAAACAATAATAAGTTTACCCTTAGGGCCGCACTGGATAAGGAGGCTGTGCAGGCCATAGTTTATGAAAAAAAATATAACGCCTATATAGTGGTTTGGCTTGCTCCTGGCAAGCTCCAAATTGTGCAAAATGATAAAACACTACGCACGGCTAAAGTTACCGGAAATGAGATGGCGGCACACGATCAGGAATTTAAGCAACTCATAAATCCTGTTACAAAAGCACTTGAAAAACTGGGTGCAAAAATAGAACAGGGAAAAGATGGGAAACAAATAAAGGAATGGATGAAACAATATGAGCTTAAGGCAAAAGAAGAGGCACAATTAACGAGGGACTATGTGCGGAAATACAAAAATCGCCTGTTTAGCGCCCATATCTTAGATGTGTATAAAACCACTTGGGGCACCGATACGGTGGCAGCACTTTTTAACCCCATGGCGGCCAGCATAAAGCAAACAGGCTATGGTACAAGAATAAGTAAATACCTCGCTTTTGCCGCACCTTCGAACATAGGCGATATGGCTGCCGAGGTAAAACAACCCAGCCCCGCCGGAGACAGTATTAGCCTAAACAACTACAAGGGCAAGTGGGTGCTGCTGGAGTTTTGGGCCAGCTGGTGCGGACCCTGCAGGGAGGAGAATCCCACGCTTAAAAAAACGTATGAAACCTTTAAAACTAAAAACTTCGAAATAATTGGTATCAGTTTAGACAAAAGCCGCGAAGCCTGGATTAAAGCCATACAAACAGACGGTTTGCCATGGCCGCAGGTGAGCGAACTGAATGGTAACGAAAATTCGGCGGCGCTCGCATACAGCGTTAGTGCCATTCCTGTAAGCTTTTTAATAGACCCCAGCGGCAAAATTGTTGCCCGAGATTTAGATGGCGAACTGCTGAATAGCTTTCTGCAAAAGCGGCTATAAAAACAGCTGGATTTTGCAACAATGCCATTGGGCGGTTTTTTAGCCTCAATGCGGATTCGAATGCCGGCAAGTTGTAGATAACCAATCAACCAGTCGTATCAAACGCTTGCTGGACATCACGACCAGAACCGCTATTCGTTTCAGCCCAATTATTGGTTTAATTGTCTAGGCTAAATGCTGCCCACTACATGGGTAAGCAAACCATCTCTCAGCTTCGGCTCAAACCAAGTACTCTTAGGGGGCATTACATCACCGCCATCAGCAATGTCAAACAGTTGGTGAATGGTTACCGGATACAAACTAAAGGCCAAGGCCATTTCGCCCGAATCAACACGAGCGCTGAGTGCCTCGAGGCCGCGTATGCCGCCCACAAAGTCAATCCGCTTATCGGTGCGTTGGTCTTTAATGCCTAAAAGGGGTTCGAGTATGTGTTGTTGCAAAATGCTTACGTCCAGCACACCCAGCGGGTCGCTAGGCACAATGGCTGGGTCTGCGGTTAGTTTAAACCACTCGTTTTCTATGTACAGGCCAAATTGGTGGGGTGCCTCTGGTTTGTAGGGCAATTTGCCTACCGCTTCTATTGTAAAATGCTTGCCCAGTGCTTCAAAAAATGCGGCCTTGGTATGGCCGTTCAAATCTTTCACCACCCGGTTATAATCCATAATAAACAAATCGTTGGCAGGGAAAAGTGTGGTTAAAAACCAACCGGCTTTTTCCTGCGCCCGGCCCTTTAGCAACAGCCGGCTCTTGGCAGCACTGGCAGCTCTATGGTGGCCATCGGCAATGTAAGTGGCGGGCACGTGGCGCTCAAACAAGTCCGTAATATTGGCTATGTTGGCATCGGTGTTTACCACCCAAATGGTGTGTCTAACCCCATCTTCGGCAGTAAAGTCGTAAATGGGCGAACGTTGCGCCGTATGCTCGGACACCAGCGCGTCTATAGCGGGCACATTGCGGTAGGCCAGAAATACGTTGCCGGTTTGGGCACCCGTGGCCACAATATGCTTAATGCGGTCTTCTTCTTTTTCCGGGCGGGTAAATTCGTGTTTCTTAATGGTGTCGTTGGCATAATCGTCCACGCTGCTTACTGCCACCAACCCGGTTTGCTTGCGTCCGGCCATGGTCAATTGATAGATATAGTAGCAGGGCTTGCTTTCTTTAAACAATATATCGCGGCTTACAAAGGCTTTAAGATTTTCTTGGGCTTTGGTGTACACCGCATCGGCGTGCACATCCACTTCATCGGGAAGGTCTATTTCGGCACGGGTAATGTGTAAAAAACTATAAGGATTGCCCACAGTCTCTTCCTTCGCTTCTTGGCGGTTCATAACGTCGTACGGTCGGCTGGCAATTTTAGCGGCGTGTTCTGGCGACGGTCGTAGTGCTTTAAAGGGTTTGATTTGGGCCATTTGGTAAGGGTGTTTTGTGGGCAGCGGGCAAATATAAAGGGGGCAATCTCTTTTTTGCTGCGCTAAAATGTTTAGGTGTTGTTACAATGCTGCTACCGGGCTAACCGCTGGCAGCACTGTTGTTGTTTAATGCCGCGCAGGGTAGGTAGTAACCCAACAAAAAAGGGGCCAATATTGAGCCTGTTTTAAACAATGGGTGCAGCAGGTATATTTTTTTGGTGTGATGTTATCCTTTTTTTTGTGCAAAATGCGTAAGCAACTGCACCAGCACCTGCACGCTTTGCAAGGGAAGGGCATTGTATAAGCTGGCTCTAAATCCCCCGGCGGTGCGGTGGCCTTGTATGCCCACCATGCCTTCTTGTGTGGCCAGGTCCAAAAACTCTTGCTCCAGCATTTTGTTGTCCATTATCCAAACCACATTCATAAGGCTGCGGTCGGCTTTGGCCACGGTGGGTGTAAAGAGCGGCAGTGTATCTAGGGTATCATAAAGCAGGTTTGCCTTTTCTTCATTTTGGGGCGCTATGGCTGCTATGCCGCCTTGCTGCAGAAGCCATCGCAACGTGAGCAAACAGACATACACGGCAAATACGGGCGGCGTGTTTAGCAGGCTGCCATTGGCAATGTGTTGTCTGTAATCCATAATGGTGGGTATGGCGCGGCCTGTTTTGCCCAAAATATGCTTGTTTACCACTACCATGCTTACACCTGCGGCACCCATATTTTTTTGTGCGCCGGCATAAATAAGCCCAAAGCGGTTAAAATCCAGCTCGCGGCTCAAGATATCGCTACTCATATCGCATACCACCGGCACATCTGTTTGGGGCCAATGGTGTATTTGGGTGCCTTCAATGGTATTGTTGCTGGTGAGGTGCAAATAGCTGGCCTCTGGCGGCACGGTGTAATCTTTGGGTAGGCAGGTATAGCCCTGTTGGGCACTGCTGCCCACCACCTCCACCCTACCAAACAATTGGGCTTCTTTTATGGCCTTGGTGCCCCAGGTGCCGCCATCTACATAGGCTGCCATACCATTGGTACCAAGCAAGTTCATGGGCACTTGCATAAAATGGGTGGTGGCCCCGCCATGTAAAAACAGCACCTCATGGTCGTCGTCCAGCTGCATCAGCGTTTTAGCCGCTGCCCGGGCTTCGTCTAGCACATCCACAAAAAGCGGGGTGCGGTGTCCAATTTCTAAAATCGATAGCCCACTGCCGTTAAAATCGAGCACGGCTTGGCTGGCTTCTTCAAATACCTGCTTCGGCAGCACGCCCGGTCCACTATTAAAATTGTATTTCACCTATTTGTAAAAATTAAAATGATTGGGGGGCGAAAGTACTAAAACGGCACATCCAGCACCGCCCTTTTGATGCCAATACCCAAAACTAGATTTTGCAAATGAGAGAAAAAGCCAACACTTGGGGTAGGGCCAACCCAACAAAGCATTTTAACCTGCCCGTACGCGAGAAGTATGGGTGGGCTTGTAAAGCTGGTATTCAAAATGCTTTTTTGGGCTGCCAGTTAGGGCCACCCATAGGCATTACGCTTATGCTTTGGTCATTTTTACCAGCGTTTTATCAAATACAAAAGGCCCAAAGGGCAACATTGAGCAAACCATGCCCAAGGCGGCTTGTTTAAACGGCAATTTATATGCCTGCCACGCATAATACAGGCCTGCTACGTACAGCACAAACAGCACCCCGTGCGCCATGCCTATCACGCTTACGGGTTGTGGTATGTTGGCCAAATATTTAAGTGGCATGGCCACAAATAGCAACAGCAAGTACGAAATGCCTTCGGCGGTACCTACACGCCGCAAAGCGTTCAAAAATTTTAATTTCCCCATTTAACAAGCCATTATTTAAGCCTGCACTACAAATTAATCCATCAAACTGTTTCAACAACAGACTTAAGCCGCTCGAAAATTTCATCTATGCTGCCTTCACCATCAATGCGCTGTACCTTGTCAAAGTTTTCGTAATAGTCCGCCACAGGCAACGTTTCATTTTTATACACGTCCTGCCGCTTGCGCTGCACCGCGGGGTCGGCATCGTCGGCCCGGCCACTCGTTTCGCCACGTTTTACCAAGCGTGCAATCAGCTCATCTTCATCTACTTGTAAAAACAGCACCGCTTTAATATGGGTTTTTTTCAGCGTTAGCAGGTTGTCTAAGGCCTTAGCCTGCGCCACCGTGCGTGGAAACCCGTCGAACAAGAAGCCATTGGCGTTTAAATTGCTGTCCAGCGCCCCCGCTATCATCCCAATTACCACTTCATCGGGCACCAGTTGCCCTTTTTGCATCAGGCTCTCGGCCTCTTTGCCCAAGGGGGTGCCATTTTTTATTTCTTTGCGCAGCAGGTCGCCTGTGCTTAAGTGAATGAGGCCATACTGGGCTATCAGTTTCTCGCTTTGGGTGCCCTTACCACTACCAGGAGGGCCAAACAGTACAAAATTGGTCATTGTTTTTGTTTGCGTTAGGTGCGAATATAGCAGAACGTTATTGTAAGTTTAACGATTTTTATACCTGCATATTAAAACTTTGGCTACTCAACGTTCGTAAGTAAACCGAAACTAATCTATAAATGTTCTTCAAGTATGAAACATCTTACAACCGCGTTATTAGGGCTTACATTGGCTACCAGCTGTTCATTTAGCCAGCCCAATAAACCCAAAACCAATCAAGCCACCCAAACTACCCAAACCACCCCATCTACCATGAGTACAAATGCTCCCAACCCCGTGTACAACCGCGAAGCCAAGGACAAAGTGAACGTGAGCGAAGCCGAATGGAAAAAAATGCTGAGCCCCGAAGTGTATTACATTAGCCGCCAAAAGGGTACCGAAAGGCCGTGGACGAGCAAATTTGAGGCTTTTAAAGAAGTGGGCACCTACTACTGTGCTGCTTGTGGCAATCCGCTTTTTAAAAGCGATACCAAGTTTGAAAGCGGTTGCGGCTGGCCCAGTTTTTACGAGCCCATTAGCAAGGGCAGCATTATTTACACCCCCGACAATACACTGGGCATGAAGCGCACCGAGGTGCAATGCGGGCGCTGCAAAGGCCATCTGGGCCATGTGTTCGACGATGGACCGCCTCCCACCGGATTGCGCTACTGCATTAACGGTGTTGTGCTCGATTTTGAAAAAGCGCAGGCTGCCCAAGATAAATACGACGCTAAAAAAGCTTCGCAATAAACTTATTTGACGACGGTGGTTTGTTTTCAGTTGAAAAAGTTGCTCTGCCGTTAGGGTGGGGCAATTTTATTTTCTGCAAAACAAGCTTTGGGTACCAAAATTCCCCGCTGATAGCAATGCCAAGCTAACCCGCCACCAGTGCGCCGTCTTTGTATAGCGGCAACACCGGTGCAATATCCTTGGTTAGGCACCATTCCATGTCTTTTTGCAAGCCGTAAGCGCTTAAGCGGTGGTAGTGGGTGGTTTTTTGGGTAAAGGCCCAAATATCGGCTTTCACCGCCCCATACAAGCTTGCTGCGGCCAGGCTTGCATCGCAGTGTATGGTAAAGTGCTCCCCAATTTGTTCTATTACTGCACCGGCAAACAAGGTGTCTTCGCTGTTTATGCGGTCTTTCCAGGCACTGCAGCCCAGCAGCACATTTTTGCCCGAGGCCAGCAGGTAGTTGCACACCACGCTTAGGTTACCAAACGACCCGGTTACCACAGCAGTTGCACCTTTTTTTAGTGCCATGTGCAATAGGCGCGTGCCGTTGGTGGTGGTAAGCACAAGCGTTTTCCCTTCAATAAAACTGCGGGGGTACTCCAAAGGGCTATTGCCGTGCTGTAAGCCCGGCACCACTTTTCCATCGCGTTCGCCCGCGGTAATGGCGCCCATTTCAGCACCAATTTCGATGCACCCTTCTACCGAATCTACCGGTATAACTTTTGCGGCACCGTTGTGCAGCGCTGCGGCAATGGTGCTGGTGGCTCTAAACACGTCGATGATGACCACAGCGGTATTGCTTAGGTCGTATAAATGCAGTAGCGCAGGGCTAAGGCAGGTGTGTAATAATGGTTTTTCTGGCATGGCGGCAAAGATATGGCGGCCATGCTTTTGCCAATCCACAAGTCTTTTTAAAGCAGAAGGGTGTGGCAGCCAGGTAAAATGGAGCGGCTAACCGTATCGTTCTGCACCAATGCGTGCCGGGTGGGCAATGGCTTTAGTAAAGGATGGAGCGGCTAACCGTATTGTTTTGCACCCAGCATTTTCTAAAAGCCGAGGGCGGTGGGCCTAACCTTATTGGCAAATGCTGCTGTTTTGCACCATGGTGCGCAGCAGCATAACGTGCCAATTCTGCCAAATGCGCGGGTTGGTGCCGCGCATTAAAGTGCAGGCGGGCAGCAGCCCGTTTGCTGCTGCGCCGCTTGCCGCACTTAGGCCTGTTGTACTTTAAGCAGTGGCCTTTTGTAACAACTCAAAGCTGTTGGCCACCACTTCGGTTACGTACTTTTTAACGCCATCCTTATCGGTGTACGACTTGTTTACCAATTTGCCTTCAAGGCAAAGCAAGCTACCCTTGCTCAGTTTGTCTGCTGCTTGCTCGGCCAGCTTGCCCCATGCTATTACGTTGTGCCATTGGGTATCGGTCACCTGCTCGCCTTTTGCATTGGTATAGCTATCGCTGGTGGCCATACGCAAGCGGGCTAACTTTTTGCCCGCATCAAAAATTCTTACTTCGGGTGCTGCGGCCAGGTTGCCGGTCAGTCTTACGCTGTTGTTGGTGCTGTTGTTCATGTTTGTACTGTTTGTTGGTTTTTGAAAAAAATGAAATGATGATATGTGGTTGGTTTGTTTGGTAACCACAGTGCAAACATGGGGCGTTGGAATAGCCTTAGTCGGTTTTTAACCGCTTATGGTCGGGTATAAGCGGGTATAAGCGTTTATACACGGATAAAATGCCTATATTTATGCCATGGAAATAGCCTCAAAGCCTTGCCTGGCCTGCGGTAAACCCGTAAAAGGCCGCACCGACAAAAAGTTTTGCGACGATTACTGCCGCAACCAATACAATAACCAATTGAAGCAGGAAGCCGCCTCGCCGCTGGTAAAAAAAATAAACCACTTGCTTAAAAACAACCGCCAGTTGCTGGCCGGCGTAATACCACCCGGCGAAGAACTGGGCAAATGTGCAAGGCAAAAGTTGCTCGACCAAGGCTTTAGCTTTCAATATTTTACGCATCAGTACACCAATAAAAAGGGCAATGTGTACCTGTTTTGCTATGAGTACGGCTACTTGCCCATTGAAGGCGATTGGCTGCTGGTGGTAAAGCGACAGGAAAAATAGGCTGGCATAGGCTGATGCGGCCTTCTGAGCTAATGCTAGGTAATTGCCCCAGCACCTTGGCAGGCTACCCGGCGCGGTAAAATTTAAGCTGTGGAAACTTGCACAAAAAAAGCATAGGTACCGCCGGGTGGCAGTGCCTATGCATGGGGAGTTGGGCTTGTTTAGCGTATGGGCCAGCATTTGCACAATATTGCTGGATGGTTCCTGCCCTTATGTTTTCACGCGTGCCAACTGTAAAGCCGTAGATTATTGCCTTACGGCAGTTTTACAAATGGCAGCACCGTATGCGTGTGGCCTATGCTGCAACTTAGTTTGTAATGCCCGGGTAAAAGCTTGGCCACATTGATGGCTACTTGCTGTGCGCCGGCAGCTACGGGCTGCCGATGCACTACTTGCCCCGCCGCATTTACAATTTGAAGTTGGCCTGCTGCATTGGCTGCGTTGGGCAGTACCAGCAGCAGGTTATTTACCACCGGGTTGGGTGCAATAACGGGTTGATTAAGCTGACTGCGATTTAGCAACGCAACGGTTCTGCTGTAGGTAAAGGCACCATCTTTATCCACCTGTTTTATGCGGTAATAGTTCATGCCTACGGCAGGTTGCACATGCCGGTGCGTGTAATGCTGTGCGGTTTGGCTTTGGCCCGCAGCAGGCAGTTGGGCTATGGCCCTAAAATCTAGGCCGTTGGTACTGTGTTCAATGCCAAAGTGTTGCGTGTTTTTTTCTGATGCGGTGGCCCAAGCCAAGTGAGCGCCGTCGGGCTTTAGCTCGCCTCTTACATAGAGCCAGCTTAGTGGCAGCGCCGCACCTTTTACAAAGCCTACCATGCTGGTAAGGCTATATGGGTTATTGCGGCTGCGTATAAATAGGGTGTGTTGTCCATCGGGTACGGCGGCCAAATTAATCGACACGTTTAAATTTTCTACATTGGTTCCCGTTGTAAAGGCAATGGGTATGCCGTTGCCAAAGCCGGGATCGGTATCAATAAAATACTCTAACCGCTGAAGGGCAGTGGCAGGTGCGGGTGCAGCTGGGTAAGGGGCGGGCGTATTGTTGGTAAATACGCTCAAGTGGCTGAGACTCCATTGACCATTGGCATTGCGGGTACGAACGCCGAGTGTATGTATGGCCGCGGGTAGGCCCGAAATGTCTATAATGGCGTTTATATTTTGCAAGTTGGCACCGCTGCCAATGGCCAATGGCCTGGCCTGGCCCAGCCCCGGGTCGGTATTAATGAAGTATTCTGCCGCCACCACATTAGAGGCCGCGGCTGGTGCTGTGGGGTAAGCCTGCGAGTCGCCAATTTTTGCAAACTCCCTCAATTGGGTATGGCTCCAGCGGCCACTGGCATCAAGTGTACGGATACCCAATTGGTAAAAGCCTGGCCCCAGAGCATTGAGATTAACCAAAATTGCCTGGTCGGTTACATTGGGTTGGGCGGCCACCGCAATAGGGATAGCATTGCCCAATCCGGGATCGCTGTTTATAAAATACTCGGCTCGCACCAAATTACCGGGGTTGGGGCTAACGCTGGGGTATGGCGTAAGGTCAAGTTTTATCAACGTAAACTGCTGCGTATGGCTCCACCGCCCATTTGCATCGCGGCTGCGTAAATACACCGGGGTAAACCCTACCGGTGGGGCAGCAATGTTTAGGCTGGTAGCCAAGGCATTAATGTTTTGCTGGGCGGTAATTGGCAGGCTAATGCCGTTGCCAAAGCCAGGATCGGCATTGAAGAAATACTCGATCCCGGCAATATCGGGGGGTGCTGGCGGTGCTGCCGGGTATGGGGTTTGTGCCACAGCCTGTAAGGCAGCCCATAGCATGGCGCCTGCTAAAAAATGGTATTTCATGTGTTCATTTTTAGTGCGCCCCGCACGTGCGGGGCTATTTTTTTGTAACATGGAATGCCCAATGATCATTCTGGCTGGATGTGCAGCCGTTCGTGGGCATTTCATGGCGTGTTTTTTTTGAAATGAAAAACCGGGCGCTTAGTTATTAGAACGTGTGCTGAGGGTAATGTTCATGCTGGTGCTGGCGGCGGGTACGCTGCCCGGTACTGTAAGGCTGTATATGGTAGGTATGGCCGGTATGCCGCTAAGTCGGTAGGGATCGGCGGTGCCAAATGGCCCGCAGTCGGGGGTAATGCCACCTACCGATTCGCCGGCACCAATGGCGGGTGAGCCTGCCGCCAATCGAAATCTACCATCGGTGGAACCTGTGTTTAACATGATTTGGGCGATAGTAAAATTGCCTTGGTTGCCATTGCCGGCAGGAAACACGTTAGCGCCCTGGGAAATATTGTTCCGAATGAGGCTGCTGGTTGCTGTGAAACTTGCCGTACCAATGTTTATTGCAATGTTGTTGGCAAAATAGGTGTTGTGGATGGTAATGCCCCCACTAAAAAAATTGTTGCGTACCAATGCGCTGATGCTGTTGGCAGCCGGTAATGAGAACGTGCTTGTTATGATGCAGTTGGTAACTTCTAGGCCCTCGTACCGGTGGTTTGTTAGGCTGCTGGTGCCGCTAAAAAACGACATCTTTCAAACACCATACTATCGGCCCGCGGGTCGGTCCACAAGTCGCCGTCAATCTGGATGCCAAAAAAGCGGCTGCCGGTGGCGGCGGAGTCCCACGAGAGTGCCGAGCCCAATCTGGCAACGTTGGTGTTGGCCTGCAAGCCGGTGTTGGCGTCGGCACCGCTTAAAAAATAACCGGTACCTATTATAGTAAGTCGCTTATTAAGCGTGGTGGTACTGTAGGAGTTTGCAGAAGCTTCAAGGTAAAGCGTATCGCCATTAAGTACCAAAGCACTGGCCACAGCCGCATCAAAGTTTGTAAAATTAGCACTGGCGCCCACATTGTTGTTCACCCGCCACACTGTGGCACTTGTGCAAAGTGGCGATAGGGCAACTGAGATTAGTAGGCATTTTGCGAAAAAGGATTTCATGTTTTGCTGTTTTAGTGTGTTAAAAAAGATGGCATAAAATTATGATGCAGCCACCCCGTCTGTCAATCCCCGTAAAGTGGGATATTTAAAAAATTCTTGTTTTGAGGCAACCGGCGTGGGGTTTTGGTGCTTGTGGTTTGCGGCACTAGGTTAGTTGCCGAAACGCAACAAACAAGCCGACTGCTGTCGTGGCCTGACGGTGTAAACAATTGTAACCGGGCCATGACATATTTCTCACACTTGGCTCCTCGGGCAGGGTGCTGCTAAACGAGCAGCTAAACCGATATATACGCTTTCTTATTGTCTTGGCCCATTCAAAAAAAATTAAGTTGGTATTTCTTACTATTTGAAATATTCAACCGTTACTTCAAGCTTTACAATTCTGCCTTGCTACTGCTTCAGCACCTCCACGCACCGGTATAAACCCACCGTAATTTACGCCCAGCTTAAGGCTTTCATTTTCTTTCACCATTTCGGGTAGCGCCTTTTCACATCGTGTGCCAGCAGACCTCCAATTGGCTTTTTTTGTATCGGCGTTTTTGACTTTTCATTAGTCGTGATAGCTGTACCAGCAAATGGGTGGCGTTACTAATGTGTACGCTATATTTTTTTAATGCTAAGCACATCATTACAGGCGCCAATTGGGTGTTGCCCATCTTATCTTATACATCGCTCCGTTTTGTCAAAACCCGCTGACAAGAAAGTAGCTTTCAGTTTGTAGAACAAATTTACTGCATGCCATGGTAGGCTGCAATCCCGTAAAGCATGGATTTACCCATCCCCAAAACTGGGGATTTTACCGTGGTCCTGTTTTAGTTTCAAACATTGTTATTTACATTTATGCAATGGTCCAATATCTGCACCCGCGAATCTGGCTGTTGGTTATAGCACTTATGCTAAGCGTCCTGTTTTGCAGTGTGCTGGCTTTTGGGCAAACCAATGCCGAAGAAGCCACCCTGCGGCAGCAACTGGCCGCCGCACCAACCGATACCAGTAAAGTGCTGCTGTTAATTGAGCTTGGGCAAGCCATTGAAGGCAACCAGCCCGAGGCCGCTAAAAACTGCTACCGGCAAGCCAGGGCATTGGCACAGCAACTTGGCTATGCCATGGGGCAAATGAAATTTTATACCAATTACAGCGCTGCGCTTAATGCGCAAGGTTTGTACGATAGCGGTTTGTTGATAAACGAAGAAGGCTTGGCTTTTGCAAAAAAAATAAATAGTAGTTTGTATGTGGCTGCCACCACGGGAAACATTGGCGTATCGTACATGCTAAAAGAAGACTACGAAAAGGCACTGGAATACAATTTGGCAGCGTTGGCGTTGTTAGAGAAAATGGGCGATAACTTAAAGCTTTGTGTAATGCACAGCAATGTAGGGGCCATTTTGGGCGAAATGGGACAATATGAAAATAGTCTGCATCATCATTTGACCGCAATGGCACTGGCACGACAGCTTAACGATTCTAACCAAATTGCCGCCACCCTTAGCAATGCGGGCATAAACTATACCCGCCTAAAACTATACGACTCGGCTACATTACTGCTAACAGAGGCCAATGCCATAAGCCGCAGCACCAGCAACAATTATTTGCTCATGAATACCCTTCTAAATCTGAACAATATATTGATGGCCACAAGCCAATATGCAAAAATGCCGGCACTTTGCCAGCAAGCCCTCGACATTAGTCAAAAGATTGGCGATAAAACGGGTGAGTCTATTGCCTATCACGGATTGGCCATAGCGGCATTTTTCAACAAAAACTACGCCGATGCGGGCCGCTATGCCAACGCCAGCTTGGCTGCGGCACAGTCCGTTGGCTACAAAGATGAGCAAAGTGAAATTTACGAGCTCCTCTCGGCCTTGGCACTGTTAGACGGCAACCTGATTGGCTATGATAAATATAAACGTCTTAGCGCCAATATAAGCGACTCTATTGTAAACGCCACCATGCTTAAAAACACGCAAGCGCTGCAAGCCAAGTACAAAAGCGTGCAGCGCCAACGCCAAATAGATACATTAGAAAAGGAAAAATCGAAGAAGCAGCAGTGGAATTATATTTTGGGATTAACCGTAGCGGTACTGGTTATAACTACGGTGCTCGGCTACGGCTACTACAACCAAAGAAAGCGGCTGCAACTGCAGCAAATTGAAACCCTTGAAAACGAAAAACAATTGCTGGCTTCGCAGGCCATGCTAAAAGGACAGGAGGACGAACGCAGCCGGGTAGCTAAAGACCTTCACGATGGTATTGGAGGCATGCTGAGCGGCATAAAACTATCATTAGGCGCCATGAAAGGAAACCTGATTTTAACCGAGCAAAGCGCCCGCTTGTTTGAGGGGGCCCTTTACAAGCTGGATGAAACCATAGCCGAAATGCGCAGGGTGGCGCACAGTATGATGCCCGAAGCACTGCTTCAACTGGGGCTAACGGCTGCCGTGGCCGACTACTGCGCCGGTGTTGACGCTGCCGGGCAGTTAAAACTCAATTATCAGCATTATGGCCTGGAAGAACGCCTACCAGCCGAAACAGAGATTGTGGTTTACCGCATGGTGCAAGAGCTTATTACCAACGTGCTAAAACACGCCCATGCTACCCAAGCAATTGTGCAACTTACCCGCCACCAACAACTGCTGCAACTTACCGTAGAAGACAATGGCGTGGGCATGCCCCCGCACCTACAGCAAGCCAATGGCAGTGGGCTGCGCAGCTTGCAAGCCCGGGCCACGTATGTAAAAGCTTCTATTGATGTAAAATCTGCACCCGGTCAAGGCACTTCGGTTCACTTAGAAATTCCAATTGCATGAGTTTAACACATATTAATTTGTTGGTGGTGGACGATCACCCCATGGTGATTGAAGGCATGAAAGCCATGCTACAGCAAATACCGTTTGTGGTGCTGCAAGCCACCGCACAAAATGCCTTTGATGCGCTGTCCGTACTCGAAAAAAACCCACACATTGATGTGGCTATTGTGGACATAAACCTACCCGACACGAGCGGAATTGAATTGGCTGCCAAAATGCGAAAAGCTTTTCCACAAGTGCGGGTGCTGGCCATGAGTACCTTTAAAGAGCGCAGCTATATTGCCCAAATGATACAAAACGGGGCCATTGGATACCTGCTAAAAAGCGCATCGCAGGCCGAAATTGAACAGGCTATTTTGGCGGCTTATGAGGGCAAGCTGCACCTTAGCATGGATTTGCAGGTAAACCCACGTGATGTGGTGGCAGCCAGCACCACGCCACTGCTTACCTCCCGCGAAAAGGAAGTGCTGTTGCTGATTGCCGAGGGATTAACCAGCCCCCAAATTGCACAAAAACTCTTCATCAGCTTGCACACCGTGGATAGCCACCGCAAAAACTTGCTCACCAAGTTTGAGGTAAACAATACCGCCGGACTTATAAAAACAGCAGCTAAATATCAACTGGTATAAGCCCTTTAAACATCGGGGCATAAATACATGGCAGCGGGAATGCGGTTAGGCAAACGGCATCTTCACAATTTTGGCCTTTAGCATTCTGCCACGTACATCCACATACACCTCGCCATCAATGCTGTGGTGGGGTGTGGCCACGTAAGCCATGCCCACTGCTTTGCCTAGCGTGGGCGCCTGGGTGCCACTGGTTACCACCCCAAGGGTTTGGCCCTCGGCATTTTTTACGGCATAGCCGTGTCGCGGAATGCCTTTGTCCACCATTTCAAAGCCAACCAGCCGGCGACTTACACCCGCTTCTTTTTGCGCTTTTAGGGCCGCACTGTTGGTAAAAGATTTGGTGAATTTTGTAATCCAACCCAAACCTGCTTCCAGTGGGCTGGTGGTATCGTCAATATCGTTGCCGTATAGGCAGTAGCCCATTTCCAAGCGCAGGGTATCCCTGGCACCTAGGCCAATGGCCTGCATGCCATCCACGGCAAACAGGGCATCCCAAATAATGTTGGCGGCATCGTTGCTGTCTTCAAAATAAATTTCAATACCACCGCTGCCGGTGTAGCCGGTTGCACTCATCAGCACATTGGGCACGCCGGCAAATACGCCGCGTTCAAAAGTGTAGTACGTAAGGTTGCAAATGTCAACCGTGGTTAGGTGCTGCACCAGTTTGCAGGCGTTAGGGCCTTGTATGGCCAGCAGGCAGGTTTTGCTGCTGATGTTGTGCATTTCCACCCCCTGGTGGTTATGGCTGCTTATCCAATCCCAATCTTTTTCAATATTGCTGGCATTTACCACCAGCATATAGCTTTTATTTTCTTCAAGGCAGTACACAATTAAATCGTCCACAATGCCGCCCGTGGTATTGGGCAGGCAGCTGTATTGCGCTTTACCCTTGGTTAGCTTCGCCGCATCGTTGCTGGTTACCCGCTGTATCAGGTCCAGCGCATGCTCGCCTTTTAAAATAAATTCGCCCATGTGGCTTACATCAAACACGCCCGCATGGTTGCGCACCGCGGCATGCTCGGCATTAATGCCCGCGTAGCTTATGGGCATGTTGTAGCCGGCAAAGGCGGCCATTTTTGCCCCAAGGGCAATGTGTTTGTGGGTAAAAGGCGTGTTTAGCATGGGCTACCGTGGTTGTATGTTTTGCAAATAATGTGGGCAAATGTAGCGGGCTGCGGCATGGCAAGCAAAACCCGCCCATACGAGCACCGCTGTAGGCCATCAAAGTTGGCTTATTTCTGCCTGCCGTACTGCTTTTGATGCAGCAATTCGTCCGCCTTATACTCTTCCAGCTTGGCCAGTTCGCCATTGGGGGAATAACTGCTCCAGCCGCCCCACTTTTGGCCCTTTAGATAGGTACCCTGGCGCTTTTTTTGGCCATTGGCATACCATTCGGTCCACAGGCCATTGCGCAAGCCATAACTGTAGGTGGTAGAGTCACTTAATTCGCCATTGGGGTGGTAGTTATATGCAGCACCATGCGCTAGCGCAGTGGTAAATGGAGGCAGGTAACCGTCGGCGGCAGGTGCGGTGCGGGTATGCCGGGCAAAACCTGCGTTGCTGGCTAAACTGGATGGCAAAGCATGGCTGTGGAAGCTGCTTTTTGGATTGGCGCGGCGCAACTCCTGCGATACCGCTTGCCACTTTTGGGCGTCATAAGCTGTAGTGCTTCTCAATGCGCCGCTGGCATACCAGGTTTTCCAAAGCCCATCGGGTTTGCCGTAGGCCAGTCGTCCGCTATCCATGCGCTTTCCGTTGGGGTAGTAGCTCGTAAAATCTGCTTCAACTCCATTGCTCTTGGTGGTCATTTTAAACACCAATTTCCCTTGTGCGCCATAGCCAGCAATCACGTTCATTTTCCCATTGCTCTGCGTGTGGCGCAGGGTGGTGGCCTGGCGGTTTAGGCCCGCCAATTGTTTTTGTAGTGTTTTGGGCAGTGTGCTTGCCGTGGCCAAAACGGGCAATTCGGCCTCAGCCGCGTACCGTTCTGCCATGTCTTTAGCGCCTGTTTCCGGCACCACAGCGTCCAAGGTTTGGGCCATGGCCATTGAGCCAAGGCACAGCATCCACAGCAGGGTAAATGGTAAATGTTTTAGCATGGGTATTTAAAATTTTAGGATTTTAAAAAGGGCAGCATGCGGCCACCAAATGTGGCAATCTGGGCAATACAACACTGTAAAGTTGAAGTGGTTCGTGCTTAAAAAAACACAAAATTTCCCCTAAAAAGTTAAACAAAATCCGGACTTATTCTTTCAGAATTTAACCACGGATTTAGAGAACAAAACGGGATTTTTTCCACTTTTTTCTGCGCCAAAGCCCCCTGAATACCTGCGCCTACCCACAGAAAAACATATTTTAATAAAATAAATATGTTGGGTGTTGAAAAAATAGTGCCGACTTTTTTAAGATTGCCAACAACTTGTACCCGCGCAGGTAGCAAACAAAGTTTAACGAACGGCGGCTTTGGGCGGCAGTAGTAGTGCTTTAAAAGCGGCACTGTCGCCACTAAACACATTAAAATCTACATTGCCGCTAATGCCATTTACCCGCCCATTTTCCGAGTGCTGCCAAAACTGCCATGGCCGGCTAACCCGCGGGCGCCGTTGCTCAAAATAGTGCGCCACCCACAGTGGATATTGCTCAAATTGGCCCTGCAAATGGGTGTTGTAAAACGTGGCATTGCTATACAGTATGGGGGCCACGCCATAGTGGCGTTGCAGCGTTTGCAAGCATTCGGTCAGCTCCTGCCGCATGGTTTCGGGGGTTTCGTTGTTCAGGGTTTCAATATCCACCACGGGGGGCAAATCGCCGGGCAGTAAGTTTACCTGTTTTATAAAATAACTGGCTTGCGTAGGGCCGCCCTTGCCCGCCCTAAAAAAGAGGTAAGCGCCCCGGGGCATGCCCACGGCCTTGGTTTTTTGCCAGTTGCGGGCAAATTGGGCGTCCGTCAGTTGGCTGCCCTCGGTAGCTTTTACAAAAGCAAAGCCTATGGCCACGCCACCATCGGCCATTTTTTTTACCAGGCTCCAGTTAATGCGTTGCTGGTAGCGGCTTACATCTATGCCATGAATGGCGTAATTGTTGGGCAACGAAATGCCAAAACCCGGATAACTGGTAAAATTACTCTCCTCATCCTGCTGGGGCCAAAAGTTAAAATTGCGGAGCTTGGTGTACAGCAGATAACCCATGAGCAGGGCTAGAAACAGCAGCATGGCCACACTAAAACGGGTGAAGAGTTTGTTTTTTTTGAGGGCCATGGGGTGCAAAGATGGTGGCGAACCGCCCAGAGGCCCAAATAACAGCTATCGGAAACCACAACTATTTCTGAAAGCGCAAGGCAGCTGTGGGTGGCGGTGTTTATCTTGCGC
>RDXD01000481.1 GCA_004292575.1 Bacteroidota bacterium | reverse complement strand
GGTTGAAGCATTGCCCACTAAATGCAGAATGGTTTTAAGTTTGGAAAACTCAATTGCGCCACTATCTATTAAACCCTCGCTTGTGGGGTAATAATAGAGGGTTTGATGCGCTTTGTGGTAATACCATTCGCCAGGCGCATCCAGCTCTTCAAATATGTTCTCTACAAATCTGAATTGCGCATGGAGCGGCGATGGACGGTTGTTTTGCCACCCACCCTGCATGGTAAGGGTGCCATCCATGTTTTTGCCCGTGAACCGATAGTGAAAGCTTCCCCATTCGCCGCTATGCAAAGCATGCAAAAAGCCGCCCTCGGGATTGGACCAACCTTTTACCCGCGCAGTGCTTATGGCATCGGGAGCGGTTCCGTTGAACACGCGGGCGCTGGCATCGTAATTGGGGTATCGGGCCATAACGCAGGGTTTCCCGTTTATATACATGGCATCGGTTACAAAGCCCAATGCTAGTTTAGCGGCGTAAATATGTGGGCTGTGTTTGTACCATTTTAAATTAACCTTATGCGCTCCACTAATGACTACTTTTTCGGTATTAAACGCCTTTATGCGTATGGTTTTGTGCTGAAAATCCTTGGACCTTATAACGATGGTGGTATCGGGGTAATAGACCCCCGCCCTTAAAACAATATCGATTTTGCCACGGGGTGCTTTTTTAGCCAACAGCAGCGCTTGGCGCATGGTGGCAATGGGCCTTTGTAAGCTACCTGTATGTTGATTGCTGCCATTGGGTGCCACATAAATTACTTTTTGACCCAACGCGGGTGAAATAAAAAACACGCTTAGCAAAGCAAGCAGCACTGAACTTCTGAACATATTGTCATCCGTTTTTTTAATGTTACCGAACATGTTTTTCAGCATCCATTTGCCCGTGCTTTTGCCAAGGCTTAAAGCCAGCGGTGCTTGGTTTGCCTGCTACGGGCAGTGGAGTGGGCTGGCCGGTGGTTGGGCAATCACAGTTGATTGTTACACCATTCACTATCGTTACCAAGTGGTAAATAAAAGTCAATTTCAACCCACGCCGTCATTTTTATTTGCCTCTTGCTTTAAGGGTTGCTTGCCTAAGTTACTCGTGGCTTTGCAGCAGTTTTGATGTGCTTAACGTAAGCCGATAAACAGGAGTGCCATTTTTTGCTGCTAGAGACGGGGGTAACGCGGCGCAGGGGCCGCCACAGCGGTGCTGCAAAAGCCGAAGGGCTGCGGGATGCGGAGGGCGCCGACCGGAGGGCGGCGGTGCCCGGCCCCTAGGCCGGGTACGGTACCCCGCAGCAGCCCGTACCAATGCTGGGATATGCACTGCTGCCCATAGCCCCAAAAAACAGGTTTTAAATATTGCCGCTATTGTGGTGGCGGGTAAGCGATGCTGCACCCGAAACCTTGTGGTGGTAGGCCTAGTGGGTTTAATAAAGATGGGCGGTGCCTTTGGGGTGTGCGGCCGATGCGCCAGCGGTGGCACCTGCGCAAAAAACAATTTTGTGCCATTGTATGGCAAAAAGGTTGAAATACGGGGATTTTGAATGGCCAGTAGCTGGCGTAAGTTAGGTTGAGGTATGTTCTAAATCATTGTTTGGCCCCGTAGGCGGGTATAGTTTTACCAATCTTTTTAAGTGTACAAACTTCGAAAGGCGGTAGCGGAAATATTGCCGCTTTGCAAATGCCAAAGGCCCGCAGCGCCCAACGATGTAAAACAATTTTTATATGGCAAATCAAAAAAAAGCAAGCAAGTATGTGTACTCCTTTGGTGGAGGCAAAGCCGATGGAAATGAATCCATGAAGAATTTATTGGGTGGCAAAGGGGCAAACCTTGCCGAAATGGCCGGGCACCCTAACCTGAAATTGCCGGTGCCGCCGGGGTTTACAGTAACCACCGATGTGTGTACCTATTTTTACGACAACAAGCATGCTTACCCCCGAGAGTTGAAGGTGCAGGTAAATGAAGCCCTCGAAAAAATGGCGAAAGTTACCGGCAAAAAGTTTGGTGATGCTGCCAACCCAATGCTACTATCGGTGCGCTCGGGTGCACGCCGCAGCATGCCCGGCATGATGGATACCGTGCTGAATGTGGGCCTAAGCGAAAAAACCCTGAAAGGCCTGATTGCCCAAAGCAATGACGCCCGTTTTGCCTACGATGCTTACAGAAGGTTGATTATGATGTATGCGGATGTGGTAATGGAAAAAGCTGCCGGCTTAGAACCCAAAGGCGGAAAAGGCATAAGAAAGCAATTGGATGAAAAACTGGAAGCCGTAAAACACAAAAAGGGCTACGCCAACGATACCGACCTAACCGTGGAGGATTTACAAGCCCTAGTGGTAGATTACAAAGCTACCATTATTAAGGTATTGGGTGAAGAGTTTCCCGACGACCCCATGCAGCAGTTTTGGGGCGGTATTGGCGGTGTGTTTTCGAGCTGGAACGGTAAAAGAGCCAATGAATACCGCCGCATAGAAAAGATACCACATGAGTGGGGCACTGCCGTAAACGTGCAGGCCATGGTGTTTGGCAATATGGGCGACGATTGCTGCACTGGTGTGGCATTTACCCGCAACCCCGGTACTGGCGAAAACAAATTTTATGGCGAATACCTGGTAAATGCGCAGGGCGAAGACGTGGTGGCGGGCATACGCACCCCGGCACCCGTAAACGAGTACTCGAAAAATACACAGAGCGAACACCTGAATACACTGGACAAACTAATGCCGCAGCAGTACAAAGAGCTGTACGCTATTCAGCAAAGGCTGGAAAAGCACTACCACGATATGCAGGATATTGAGTTTACCATAGAAAAAGGTAAGCTGTACATGCTGCAGTGCCGGGTAGGCAAGCGCAATGGGGTGGCTGCTGTGCGCATGGCTACCGAAATGGTAAAAGAAAAACTGATCGACATACCCACTGCCATAATGCGGGTAGGGCCCAACCAACTGGTAGAATTACTGCTGCCCATGCTTGACCCCGATGCCGAAAAGCTGCACGCGGTAATAGCCAAAGGATTGCCTGCGGGCCCCGGTGGTGCCAAGGGTAGGGCTGTTTTTTCATCGGAAGATGCGGTGGCCTGGGCCGCCAAAGGCGAAAAGGTAATACTGGTACGCGAGGAAACCTCGCCCGAAGATGTGGATGGCATGCATAAAGCAGAGGCCATACTTACTACCAAGGGCGGTATGACATCGCATGCGGCACTGGTGGCCCGTGGCTGGGGTAAGTGCTGTATTGTGGGCTGTGGCGATATAGAAATAAACAGCGAGGCCAAAGTATTTAAGGCTAAAAATAATGTGGTAATAAATGAAGGCGACTGGATAAGCCTGAACGGTACAAAGGGTGTAGTTTATGAAGGCAGCATGGCACTGGTGGACATTGATGTGGAGAAAAACCAATCGTACCGCGACCTGATGAAACTGGTGGATAAGGTGAAGCAAATGGGTGTGCGGGCCAACGCCGAAACCCCAGCCGATGCGCTAATGGCCTTTAAGTTTGGCGCCGAGGGTATTGGACTCTTCCGCACCGAGCACATGTTTTATGGCGAGGGTAGCGAAGAACCCTTGTTTCAGCTGCGCCGCATGATTGTAAGCAAAACCGAAAAGGAACGCCGCAGCGCACTAAACGACCTGTTTAAGTACGTGAAAAAAGATGTAAAAGCCACGTTGGAAGTCATGAACGGGTATGCGGTAACCATTCGCCTGCTTGATCCGCCACTGCACGAGTTTGTGCCGCACGATAAGGAAAAGCTACAGGTGCTGAGCAAAGAACTTGGCATAAGCATGAGCATACTGCGCCGCCGGGTGCTTGCGCTGCACGAAAATAACCCCATGCTTGGTCACCGTGGTGTAAGGCTGGGCATTAGCTACCCCGAAATAACCGAAATGCAGGTGCGGGCCATATTTGAGTCGGCTGCCGAACTGGCCAAAGCGGGCAAAAAAGTAATGCCCGAAATAATGATACCGGTGGTATGCTCGCCCAACGAGCTTATTCATCAGCGGCAAATAGTAGATGCCGTGTATAAAGAGGTTTGCCAAAAGTTTAAGGTGAAAAAAATACCTTATTTGTACGGCACCATGATAGAAATACCAAGGGCTGCGCTGAAAGCTAAAAGGCTTGCCGAGTATGCCGACTTTTTTAGCTTTGGTACCAACGACCTTACACAGATGACGTTTGGCTTTAGCCGCGATGACATTGGCGGATTTTTGCCCAACTACCTCGATTTGAAAATTTTGCCCGATGACCCCTTCCAGACCATTGACCGCGATGGTATAGGCGAGCTAATACAGTTTGGTACCGAGCGTGGCCGCCAAGTGAAGCCTGGCCTAAAGGTGGGTATTTGCGGCGAACATGGCGGCGACCCCGAGAGCGTGAAGTTTTGCCACGAAATTGGCATGAACTATGTAAGCTGCTCGCCATTTAGGGTACCCATAGCCAGACTGGCTGCTGCGCAAGCTGCCATTGAAAACCCAAGGGGGAACAGTACAGCCAAAACCGCCACAAAACCCGCCGCTAAAGTGGGCAAAGTGGGGGCGAAAAAAGCAGCTGCTAAAAAGCCTACACCAGTGCCTAAAAAGGCCGCTGCTGCGGTAAAGCCGGTGGCTAAAAAGGCCACAGCCAAAACCGTAACGCCAGTGGCCAAAAAAGCGGTTGGTAAAGTGGCGAAGCCGGTGGTGAAAAAACCCGCAACCAAAGTGATAACGCCAGTGGCCAAAAAAGCGGTTGGTAAAATGGCGAAGCCAGTGGTGAAAAAGCCGGTTGGCAAAGTGGTAACGCCAGTGGCCAAAAAAGCGGTTGGTAAAATGGCGAAGCCAGTGGTGAAAAAACCGGTTGGTAAAGCTACCGCCCGCAAGGTAAAGCCGGCATCTAAGGGCTAATGGTAAGTTTGTAACACAACGTCATGGTTTGTAACGCTACGAACCAAGGCGTTTTTTTTGGTGCCTACCTAAGCAGTTTTTTTTTGAAGATTGAGACCGCAGGGAGAAAACCGCCGCTGCTGCCACCTGCACTGCGGCACGGCCTATACACCCGATTGCAGCGAAAAGCCCATGCGCCGCCGCATGGTACCCGCTTATGCAGTGGCGCGCATGGCTTGCAGCGAAAAGCGGGACTGAGGCTGAGCAGAGATTTGCAGCTTGTGTTCAAAAATAAATAAATTCGCCTTCGGGGTTGCAGGGCCTTTGCCAGTATTTTCGCTGGCATGAAAATATACTTATTGGCACCGTTGCTGCTGGTGCTGGCCCAAACGCGGGCCCAAAAAGCATATAAGGCGGCCGATGCGTTTGCCAAAACCATTACCGCAGCTGATTTAAAAACCCACCTGACCATTATTGCCGGGGCCGAAATGGAGGGTAGAGAAACGGCCACACCGGGGCAAAAAAAAGCAGCGGTTTACATTGAAAATTACTTTAAAACATTGGGCTTGCAGCCGGGCAATGGGAGCAGCTATCAACAGTATTATCCCGTGTATCGCGATAGTTTTTTGGCTGCCGAAGTAAGCATAAATGGGCAAGCATTGGCACTTAACACCGACTTTACGCCTGCCCTGGCATCGCCCATTGGCAGCTTGGGTTTTGGCGAGGTGGTATATGTAAATTTTGAGGACAGTGCATGGAAAAATGGCAAAGTAGATGTGCAGGGTAAGTTGGTGCTGTTTCGGTTTCAAGGGCTGTCGGGTGCCGGCGCCAACGCCGGATTTGGCAATACGGTGGGCGTGCGCATTAATGGCCTAATGGCCAAGGGTGCGGCTGCGGCTCTAGTAGTACAAGATATTTTTCCGCTGACCAAGCCTTTTGAGCGGCTTACCAACATGCGCACCAATAAGCTGCTTAATCGGCAAAGTATGGCCTACTTTAACATAAGTCCGGCCTGGGCCAAAGGTATTTTGGGAAATGATTGGGAAGCTGCTACCGAGGGCAAACTGCCCAGCAAGGTGTACAAAGCCGAGGTGCAAACCACGTACAATAAGCAACGCTTGGTATTGGAAAGCAGTAATGTGCTTGCCCTGCTGCCCGGCACCGATAAAGCCGACGAGTACTTGGTAATAACCGGCCACTACGACCATATTGGCCGCCAGGGCGATGTTATAAATTTTGGTGCCGACGATGATGGCAGCGGCACGGTAAGTGTGCTTGAGCTGGCCGAAGCGTTTGCCAAGGCCAAGGCAGCCGGCAAAGGGCCCCGCCGTAGCATAGTGTTTATGACGGTGAGTGGCGAAGAAAAAGGCCTGTGGGGTAGCGAATACTACGCCAATCATCCGGTGTACCCGCTAGAAAAAACCACGGCCAACCTAAACATTGATATGGTGGGGCGCTTGGATAGTTTGCATATAAAGCGCGGTGTTTCCAAATATGTATATGTGGTGGGCGATGATAAGCTCAGCTCGGACCTTACCCCCATTTCGGTGTTTGCCAATAAAAAAACCAAACTCGAACTCGACCCCAAATACAACGACCCTAAAGACCGCGAACGCATATATTTTAGAAGCGACCACTACAATTTTGCAAAAAATGGGGTGCCCATTATATTTTATTTTAACGGGGTGCACCCCGACTACCATCGGCCAACAGATACGGTGGATAAAATTGAGTTTGAGGTAATGAGTCAGCGCGCCCAACTGGTGTTTTACACCGCATGGGATATGGTTAATCGCGATGCCATGTTGAAGCGTGATATACCGCTGCCTGCGTCGGCAATGGGCCGTTAGGTATGGCACCGGATTGGCCTAAGCTAAAATGGCAAACTTCTACACGGGAGTTTGCCATTTTTTTTACAGTTGAGGGTGCAGGCGGGTTTTGTGGATGTTAAGGAGGCCATAGCATTGGGTTTTATGGCTAAAAAACCAATTTCTGTACTCATTTTGCAGATGGTTGGCGAGTATTGTTTGTATTTGTACAGCATATAAATACATGATTACCATTATTTTATATGGTGTTTTGTATTTTTACTCAACAAAATGAGTGTTTTTACTCAATGGGCGGAGAAAAGGTAGTAATCTAATGGCATGGGTTTATTGTTTTTTAGTGGGTAAACCGTTTTTGAGGCGCAGTGCAACGCATTTATGCCGCTGTTTTTCGTGTGCTGTGGCGATAGGGCACAAGGTTCTGAGACGCAGGCGAGTACCAGACACGGCTTTTTGCGCCAATGGTTACAGCACCTGGCCTATCTTGGGGTCTATTTTAAGTTGCCTTGGCCAGTTTGCCCGCCAGCATACAGCAGGTTGGTGGACCAGTGAATGGCAACGGTTTGGGCATTGTACCCAGCAAATCATAGAAATTGGAAGTTGGAAAAAACTGAATTAATTATCTAACGATGGGCATACAACATCATTATCGTACAACCATTAAATGGACGGGCAACACCGGGTCCGGAACTGACCATTATAGAAATTATGAAAGAAGCCATTGCATTGTTATCGAGAACAAATCTGATATTTTAGGTTCGTCGGATCCAGCATTTCGCGGCGACCAAACAAAGCACAATCCCGAAGATCTTTTGGTGTCTTCTTTGTCTTCGTGCCACATGCTTTGGTATTTGCATTTGTGTGCGCAGGCCGGCGTAGTTGTAACCCACTACGTTGACAACGCAATGGGTATAATGGAGGAAGCTGCTGATGGTGGCGGACAGTTTTTGGAGGTTATATATGGCCACCAGTTCCAATCATCCAAAAACCATAGACCAAAAAAAGCCCTAAAAAGCCCGCTGGCATTGTGTTTCACGGAATTGGGTTAACAAGAGGCTGCCAATTCATTTCGTCCGTACTTTTTAAAAAACGTGGAGCCAGCTTTAAATTTGGGGCACTTAGCGGTAGTGCGCTTTAAGGCTGCTTGAAGCCAGCGTTAAAAGGGCTTAAAACCAATACTAGTGTGCATTGTAGCGCACGGCTAGCTGAGCAAAAATGTAGTAACCATTACAAAAACCGAAAGGCCCTAAAAAGGGCCTTTTTTGGGTTAAAAAAGCTAGGATTGATGAGTTGGGTAGTCAAAAGTGGGTTTTAAAATGCACGTTCAGACCCCTATAAGGACAAAAAAAGGGGCCTAAAGTGCGCTTTTTGAGCGATTCGACCCCCTATAAGTACACAGGCGCATATTTTGCAAAATCCCGTGAAACATTTATGTGCATTGGGTTACAGCCGATTTTTTGGATAAATGCAAAAATGAAAGTATGGTAGCGCAGCCCCCCCATTTGAGCGGGTGGTATGCTGCACCCATACGCACGGCTATGCTGCACCCCTACGCACTGGTATGCGCCACACCCACACATGCACGCCTACAGCTAGGCCATGCTGCCGTGGGTGCTTATGGCATACCGGTGGGCCGTGGTGGGTACACCATGCTGCTAGTTGCTATGGTGTGGCCAGGTCAGGCGTGGCGGCACTACTTTTTTTGCGTGGCTGTGCTACCGGTGCTACCGCTGCCGGTGGTGGCATGGGTGTATAGTGCACCAGTGCGTTGGTGGGTAGTGGTGGTGTTTTTAGGCCGTTTAGCTCGGCTTGCAGCAGGGCTACCGTGTGCTTTAGTGTGGCTATATGATCTAGCAGGGCAGCTATGTAGGCACCCTGATCGGGCAGTGCTGCGGGTGCGGTGGTGGCTATAGTGGTAGGTGTGGCAGGTGTAGCAGGCGGCGCCGTGGGTGTGCCCGCCACCGGTGCCGCCTTACCCGCAGGCTTTAGCATTGCCCCCTTACCAGTTAACAGCCACTCGGGGTTAAGGTCGGGATAATTTTCAACTAACTTTAGCAGCCATTTGCTTTGTATGTCAGTGCCGTTTGCAAGTGCCCGCGAAAAAACACCCTTGCTTGCACCCAATTGAGCCTCTAAGCCTGAAATTGTTAGGCCATTTTGCTCGGCTACGTGCTTAAAGGCTTGCAAGAAAATGTGCATGTGTTGAAAATTTTATCCAAAAAATTTGTTAGTTGAAAATTATCTTCTAACATTGCTTTCTAAATCAAACGAACAAGATAATAAAATGGATAAATGTAAGCTACCAACGCGACAATACAAAAACAGGCGACCATATACCCTTACCGGCAGCCTAGCTATTAATTGGGTGGCGGCTAAGCATGGCGTAAGCCGCCGCTATGTGCAACTGGCCATTATAAACCAGCGCACCAGCCCACTGGCTGCACAAATGCAAGCCGATTTTGCCAACAAAGAAAAAGAGCTGCAACAGGTAATAGCCGACAGCCTAGCCAAAGCATAACCACAGCCGCCATGCCGCACCTACACAAAAACCAATGGGTGGCCACCGAGGCCGAGCTAGTGCCACAGCACTACGCCACCCTAAATGCGCTGCAATGCCAAATAGCCGATTATGAAAAAGTACCCTTTGGCATAAAAAAAGTGCAAAGCGGCGGCAATGGCCGCAAGCTGCTGGTGCTGTTTGCCAGCCTGCCCACCGCAGTGCAGCAGGGCTTGGGCGGCCAGCCCACTGCTGCCAGCCACCCGCTACTGCCTTACTATGCACCCAGTGCCGATGCCTTGGCTTTTTATACCACCCACAAAATAAATGGGCAGCACCTGCGGGCACCCTATGTGCAGCAGTACCTAGTAAATGCCAGTGTGCTGGCCGCCTGTGTGGCCCTAAAGGCCGCCCGCGAGGCCGAGCGCAAAAGCAAGGGCGGCAGCTTGCTGGGCATAATGGCCACGCTGGCGGCCGATTGCCAAAGCCTTAACCCGCACCTGCTGGCCCAGCATGGTGTGCAGCACACACTGCCCGCCAGCGAGCGCTGGTTTAAGGCCGATTTTACCGCCTTTTGCAACCAAGATAAGGGCTACAACTATGCCGCCCTAATAAGCAATAAGCATGGCAACCAGCACCGCCGCAAAGTAACCACCGATGTGCTGGCGCTGCTAAACGATTTGTTTGCCGGCTGCGGCACCAAGCCCACCCGCACACAGGTAAGCAGCCAGTATGCAGCATTTTTAACCGGCCACTTACAGGTGCTAAAAAACAACAGCACCGGCGAGTGCTACAACCCGGCCAATTACAAGCCACTGGGTACAAGTACCATTGTAGATTACCTGGGCCAGTGGCAAGAGGCCATAGCCAACCAGCCGCGCCGTGGCAACGAGCGCATAGCCATGGTGGGCCGCTTTACGCCATACCACAGCCTTAGCAGGCCGCAGTTTGCTGGCAGCATTATAACCATTGACGATAGGCAGCCACCCTTTTGCTATGCCGAGGGGCAGCGGGTGTGGTTTTACAACGGGCTAGATGTAGCCAGCAATGCCTTTGTGTGCTGGGTGTATGGGCGGGATAAGAAAGGCATTATTATTGATTTTTACCGCCAACTGGTGCGCAACTATACGGCTTGGGGCCTTTGCCTGCCTTATGAGCTAGAGGCCGAAAGCAACCTAAATAGCGGCTTTAAAAACAGCTTTTTGGCACCGGGCTACCTATTTGGCAAGGTGCGCATAGAGGCCAACAACCCGCGGGGCAAGTATATGGAAAGCATATACCGCCAGCAGCGCTACGCCCCTGCCGAAAAAGACCAGCCCGGCTGGCGGGCCCGCCCCCACGCCCGTGCCGAGGCCAACCAAGGCCCTGATGAAAGCGCACCACTGGTGCCATACGACCGCATAGTAACCCTAACGCTGCAAGCCATACAAGACTGGAACAATAGCCCGCACGAAACCGAACCCGGCCTTACCCGGTGGGAATATTTTTTGCAGCACCAGCACCCCAACCTAAAGCCTACCAACTGGGCCGCCCTGCTGCCCCTGCTGCGCGCCCG
>RDXD01000480.1 GCA_004292575.1 Bacteroidota bacterium | reverse complement strand
GCAAAGCAAGGTTGAAGTTTTTTGAGAACTATAGAATTAAAAAGCCTGTTTCGAAATACTTTGAAGAATTCAATTTATTGTTTCTTAGGTATGCTAATATTTATGATAATGTGGCGTTTTTGTACAATTATCCAGAACGTGATTCTAATGTGCTTAGGTCTATATTAGACCTAAAGAAGTGGTTTTCGGAAGATACCTTGGTCTATCACAAGTTTTACCGGAAGACTCTAGCTAGGTACTCTGAAATAACATTTAAGTTTTTAAAAAATCCGGTGTTGGACGCCTCAATGATAGGATTTATTGATAGTTTTTTTTCTGGACGCAATCGAGATTATCTTTTGTACAATCAGGTATTAAGAAATCCGCTTCTGCTCAAGGATTCTGCGGCTATTGGAAAAGTGATTTCGATGGTTAAGGGGGAGCCTTTTCGCAAGCAGTTGCAAATGTTGCTTGAAGTGCCAAAAAATGTCGATGCATCGCTTATGGTGAACATTCTTGGTGACACTTGTTCGGAAACGGAACTGTTTGAACGGGTTAACAGTAGCCTCGTTTACGTTGACTTTTGGGCCTCGTGGTGTGCGCCTTGCAGAGCGGAGATGCCTAAAAGCAAAAAAATGAAGGAGTTGTTTAAGGACAGTTCAGTAGAGTTTGTGTACATCAGCATTGATGAAAAGTCAAATGCTTGGTTAAAGGCCAATAAAATTGAGGGCCTGGGTAGCTACCCTTTAAGTTACCTTCTGAATCGCCCGAAAGATGCTCCGGTTGTTAAACAACTCATGGTAAACACAATACCTCGATACGTCATCTTCAATCGAAATGGAGAGGTGCTCAATTCAAACGCTCCACGCCCATCCGACCCCGCCCTAATCCCCCTGTTGAAAAAGTTGCTGAACGAACAGAAATAAATGCCCTTTCCCTTCCACAAACAACAATCCCTAATGGATTGCGGCCCCGCCTGCCTGCACATGATCAATCAATTCCATGGCGGCAAAGCAGGTTATGCCGATATTCGACATTACATTCAATTGGGCAAAGAGGGGGCAAACCTGTATGGATTGAGTGATGCTGCGGAGCAATTGGGTTTTCGCAGTTTAAGTGTGCAGATATCGTACGAAAAGCTGGTAAAAGAGGCACCCTTGCCCTGCATTGTGCATTGGGAGCAAAATCATTTTGTGGTGGTTACGCCCAACGCCAATGGCCGCCATGTAGAGGTTGCCGATCCGGCAAATGGCATTGTAAAGTACTCCAAAGCAGAGTTTTGTGGCAAATGGCTTGAGGGTGCCGAAAATGGCAGCCAAGGCATAGCATTGCTGCTAGAACCATCGGCTACATTTCACCAACAGTCGGCTGCCGGTCGGGGTAAACTGAGCTGGGGGTTTTTGTGGCAGTATGCGGTGCAATACCGGCGCTATTTTTTTCAAATCATATTGGGTTTGCTCATTGGTAGCCTTTTGCAGGTGGTACTGCCGTTTCTTACCCAAAGCATTGTAGATGTGGGCATTAACACCCGAAACCTGCATTACATTTACCTCATCTCATTTGCGCAGCTTTTTTTGTTTGCCGGCCGCACCGTTACCGATTTTATTCGCGGCCACTTGCTCTTGTTTATAGGTACCCGCATCAATATCAGCATACTCAGTGATTTCTGGATAAAGCTGATGAAGCTGCCGGTGGCCTATTTTGACACCAAAAAAACCGGCGATACGCTACAGCGCATTGGCGACCACGCCCGACTGCAAAATTTTCTGACGGCATCTTCGCTCAACACGCTTTTCTCACTGGTAAACCTGTTGGTTTTTTCTGCGGTATTGTTTTCGTACAGCGGTGCGGTTTTCGGCATATTCATGGTGGGCAGTATCCTTTACTTTGGGTGGATTAGTTTGTTTCTGAAGCGCCGTCGCAAGCTGGATACCATGCGCTTTAGCCTTGCGGGTAAAGAAAACACGGCTACGATGCAACTGATACAAGGTATGCAGGAAATTAGGCTGAACAACTGCGAGAAACCCAAACGCTGGGAATGGGAAAAGCTACAGGCTGGTCTGTTTCAACTCAACTTCAAAAGCCTTTATTTGAGCCAATACCAACAGGCGGGTGCTTTTTTCATCAACGAAAGCAAAAACCTTGTTATCACATTCCTGGTGGCCAAAGCTGTAATTAATGGTCAGCTTACACTGGGTGCCATGTTGGCCGTACAATATATTATTGGCCAGCTCAACAGCCCCATTGAGCAGTTGATTGGTTTTGTGCAACAAGCCCAAGACGCCAAAATTTCTTTGGAGCGCCTCAATGAAGTGCACCAACTGAGGGATGAAGATGAAGGTATGGATGGTGTTTTGCGACAAGATGTCGACCGGAGTGCCGAGGAAGGACGTTTCCCAATACAAAAGCATGAAAATAGCAATAGTGCCCTCAGTACAGCAGAATTGTTCGAACTTGGAGGACGAAGCATCGTTCTGACTGATGTGTCGTTTACCTATACCGGGGCAGGCAATGAACCGGTGCTGAGCAATGTTACGCTACAAATACCGGCGGGTAAGGTAACAGCAATTGTTGGTATGAGCGGCAGCGGCAAAACAACGCTCCTAAAGTTGCTGCTCCGGTTTTATGACGACTTTACGGGCAAAATCGCCTTGGCTGCGGTGTCAGGTAAACAGGAGCAGGCATTTAAACAAATTTCAGCAGCTTACTGGCGCAAACACTGCGCAAGCGTTATGCAGGACGGCTACATTTTCAACGATACCATTGCCAACAATATTTGCCTAACCGGTGAAAAACCCGATGCAGTGCGGCTGCAAGAAGCCTGTAGGATAGCCAATGTTTTAGAGTTTATTGAAGCACTCCCAATGGGTTTCAACACTAAGATAGGTGCAGAAGGCAATGGTGTAAGCCAAGGGCAACGCCAGCGTATCTTAATTGCCAGAGCTGTTTATAGAAACCCCGATTATTTGTTTTTTGACGAAGCCACCAATGCGCTCGACGCCAATAACGAAAAGGCAATCCTTCAAAATCTTCAGACCTTTTTTGAAGGCCGCACCGTTGTGGTGGTGGCCCACCGCCTAAGCACCGTTCGGCATGCCGATAAAATCGTAGTGCTACAGCATGGCCAGGTAGTGGAGCAAGGCACCCACGAAGAACTGGCCGCGCAACGTGGCAGCTACTTTGCCTTAGTAAAAAACCAACTTGAATTAGGCAACTAACCCATAACGATATGCCCGAACTACACCGCGATCGAAGCAACGAAACACAGCAGTTTTTGTCGCAAAAGCCCCCCTTTGGAGTGCGGTGGGGTATCATGATTTTTTTTGTTGTGCTGCTGCTCACCACGGTTGCCTGTTGGTTTGTTCAATACCCCGATCTCGTTATGGCAAAGGCCCGCCTTACCGGTATGAACACACCTAAAGAAGTAACGGCGCGCAGCGAGGGAAGAATTCTGCAATTGCCTGTAAAAAATAACGAAAGCGTAAAGAAAGGTCAATTGCTCGCTGTTCTGGAAAGTAGGGGTCAGCTGGCAGCCATCGGCATGGTACAAACCACGCTAGACAGTATTGAAAGTTGCTTACAACAGAACCATACTGAAGCAGTAGCCGCTTATTTTGACAGGCTAAATGGGGTAACCAGCGCAGACTTGGGCGAGCTGCAACCGCCCTACCAAAATTTCATGCAAGCATTCATCACCATTCTGGCATACGTAAACAACGGGTTCTTTTTGCAAAAGAAAAGCATGCTGTATAAGGATATGAACCAATTAAAGACCAGCTACGCCATTTTGACGAAGCAGCAAGTTTTACTGGCGGAAGATGTTGCCCTCTCGGAAGAAACCTTTTTGGCCAACGAGAAATTGGCGCAGCAGCAAGTACTGTCGCCGATGGAATACCGGGGCGAAAAGGGAAAGTTGATTGGGAAAAAATTGAGTTTGCCACAAATTGAGGCCAGCTTGGCAAACAACATGGCGCAACAATTGGAGAAGCAAAAAGAGTTGGCCGCATTGGAACACGAAATTGGTACGCAAAAACAAGTGTTTGCAAACGCCGTCAAAGCTTTCTACGGCGAAATACTGGCTTGGCGCTACAAATACCTGATGGAAGCGCCCGAAGACGGAACATTGCAGTACGCCGCATTTTTTCAGGAGAACCAACAGGTAAAAACCGGGCAGACGCTGTTTTTTGTAGAGCCGCACAATGCCGCATACTTTGCCGAGATGTTGGTGCCACAATACAATTTTGGGAAGGTAGAAGTTGGCCAACAGGTATTGCTAAAGCTAGCGGCTTATCCGCCACAGCAATTTGGCACCTTGCTCGGCACTATTTCAGAAATAAACAACGCGCCTACCGATAGTGGCTTTTTGGCCAAGGTGGCTTTGCCCTATGGTTTGCAGACCAATTATCGAAAACAGGTGTTTTACCGCAACGGTTTGATGGCCCAAGCCGATATCATTACCCAAAACATGAACCTGTTAGAGCGGTTCTACTTCAACATTAAAAAGTCAATTCAGCGTTAACGCGGCGCCGCCTCAAAACAACCCAAACAACTGTCCATCAATCTTTTGCAATATTTCACCTAAATCCTCTTCTTTTTCGGCAAACTTGTATTTGTCCACGTCTATCACCAGCAGGGGAGCTTCTTTGTCGTTTTGCGATAAAAATAGACCTTATAGGTTTGAGTTAGCCACCAAGTGGAGCAGCGGTGTTAAAAACCTATAAGGTCTTTTCGGGGGTTTAAAACCACTTAGGGAACAAAATAGACCTTGTAGGTTTGCGTTGACTACCAAGCGCTGCATCGGTGTTAAAAACCCATAAGGTCTTTTCGGGGGCTTTAATTGGTAATCTTTGTTTTGGCGTTTCTTTTTCTGCCTCATCGCTGGCTTATTCGTTGCTATATTGACCAATGTATGAATAGAAACAAGCCTTCGGCTGAAAGATGTTGTAGGTAGTCTGCTCCGAGTGGTCGATTGGCCCAGCCACACAAAAGTTGAGGCATTTGGGAATAGTTGCTGTTCAAAAGTGATTTTGATGGCTGCCGATGTGCTGGTTACTGAAGTTTGAAAACGCCATGTTATAAGTAATGACCTTACAGGCGGTGGGAGCCTGCCCGCCAACCGCGGCGGACTTTTGCGGCCGGGTTTGATGGGTTTGTTTGATGTTTGTTTGAAACACCTAACGGCTGGGTGGATGCCAGAAGGCGGGCCTGTGGGCGCAAGACATTTGTTTGTGGTTGAATGAGAGGTTTCCTACTAAAGCCTTGGCTTTGATTTACGGACTGGAGGATTTGGTGGTATATTCACCGCAGAAAAAATGCTTGCTCTATGCGTATGCCTCATTTAGCCGTGTGTATGATTGCTGCTGTAGTTTGCATGAGCAGCTGTGGCCAAAATAAGAAAGGTGCTGCCCCAGCAGACGTTGGCTACGCCATTGCCGATTCGCTACCACCTACCCCCGATGAGTTATATGGCCGGTTGTTTGAGCAAGTGCAAATGCAGCAGATTTTTTCAGATGGGAAAACCTTTGTGGATTGCACACCGCTGCGCCCGGTGGAGGATATTATGTACGACTACGGCATGCAGCAAAGCGGACAAATGAACCTAAAGCAGTTTGTACAAGCCAACTTTGCGCTACCCGCTGCCCCGCCCGCCGATATGCCTGCAATACAGCCCGATGTGGCACAGCACATAAAGGCCCTGTGGCCATTGCTTACCCGTAAACCCGATTCTATAAAACAGGGCAGCAGCCTGCTGCCGCTACCCAATGCTTATGTGGTACCCGGGGGCCGCTTTAGAGAGGTGTACTATTGGGACAGCTACTTTACCATGCTGGGTTTGGCTGAAAGTGGCGAAACCCAACTGATAGCCCATATGGTGGATAATTTTGCCCACCTGATAGCCACTTATGGCCACATACCCAATGGTAACCGAAGCTACTATCTCAGCCGCTCGCAACCGCCGTTTTTTAGCCTGATGGTGCAACTGCTTGCCCAGCTGAAAGGAACAGAAAAAGTGTACCCCAAATACCTACAAGCGGTAGAACGCGAGTACATGTACTGGATGGAAGGCGATGCCCAAACAGCAGCCGGCAGCGCCTATAAGCGGTTTGTAAAAATGCCCGATGGGGCCATGCTGAACCGCTACTGGGATGATGCCGAAAAACCACGACAAGAGAGCTACCGCGAAGATTACGAAACAGCGGCCAAGGCTGCCGAAAAGGCCTCTGCTAACAAAAAATTTGCCGACAACAGCATTCGGCAAAAGTTTAGCGATTCGGTAAAAGCCAGTTGTTACCGCAACTTGCGCAGCGGGGCTGCAAGTGGCTGGGATTTTAGCAGCCGGTGGTTTGTGAATGCCTACGATATTACCACCATTGAAACCACCTCCATTATCCCGGTTGATTTGAACTGCCTGCTGTACTTTACCGAGCGGCTGCTTGCCAGCATGCACCAAGTGGCAGGCAACAGCAGTAAGGCCAAAGATTTTGAAAAAAGGGCGGCCGAAAGGCAGGCCGCCATTGACAGGTATTGCTACGATGCACAAACCGGTTTTTATACGGACTACCACTTTGTAAACCAAACTAAAACCGGCGCTATTACCGCTGCGGGGCTGTTTCCGTTTTGCTTTTTCGAGAGTACCGCCATGCAGCCAAGAGCCGTAAAAGCAGCGGAGGTAGTGCGCCGATCCCTGCTTGCACCGGGCGGTTTGCTTGCCACCCCCCTAAGCACTGGCCAGCAGTGGGATGCCCCAAATGGCTGGGCACCATTGCAGTGGATGGCCGTGTGGGGGCTTGACCGCTGCGGGCAGCCCGAGTTGGCTGCTGATATTGCCCGCCGATGGATACAACTAAACCGGGAAGTGTATGGCCGTACGGGTAAAATGATGGAAAAGTACAATGTGGTAAATACGACCCTAGAAGCTGGTGGAGGCGAATACCCGGGTCAGGATGGCTTTGGCTGGACCAATGGTGTACTGTTGGCCCTTATAAAAAAATACCCTTAGCAAAGATGGCAGTATTTAACCGTTCAGCCGCCAGAATTACATTTTTACAGGCCTTTTTTAGGACACACGTTTAGTAAGCGGCTACGGTGCAAAGCCATACGCAGTAATGGTCTTGGCTTGATTACCGTTCCGACCGGTCTCTATTCCGTAGAGACTGGCGGAACGTGAGGAACAACTGATAGGGTAGTTTGTTGGCGTTATCATCGTTCCGACCGAAACTACGCGGAGCTTCGTGTCGGGCGGAACGAGGCGGAACGGGCGGAACGGGCCCGGCGGTGCTGCAAAGGCCCAAGGGCTGCGGGATGTGGAGGGCGCCGACCAGCGGGAGGCGGTGCCCGGCCCCCAAGGCCGGGTACGGAACCCCGAAGCAGCCCGTACTGAGGCTTAGATTTGCACTGCTGCCCATAGCCCCAAAAAAAATTAACGAATTTGCTGCCTAGCTGCAAACGTGGAACCTAGGACGCCTTGGGCCTGCTTGTGCTGACCACCAAGAGGCCACAAACGGCTAAAAATCAAAGCTGCCAAGGGTTTGGGGCACGTCGCTGGCGGTGGCGGGGCGTGGTTTTGCACACGCTAAAATGCAGAATTGTTGCCCCATTTATTTACAGAAGGGTGGCTTATCCATCATCTTATTATCTTTCCACCATGCCTTTAACCTCTAGCCTCGAGATTTACAAAGCCAGTGCCGGCAGCGGTAAAACGTTTTTGCTGACCATTAAATACCTGAGCCTGCTGCTGCGTGCCACAGCCAACTACCGGCGCATTTTGGCGGTGACGTTTACCAACAAGGCCACGGCGGAAATGAAACACCGCATTTTGCACGAGCTAAAGCAAATGGCGGTGGGCAAACACACGGCTTGTGTGCCGCTGCTGCTGGAGAATGGCGTGGCGGAAAACGAAGCGGCTTTGCAGGTGCTTTGCAAAACGGTGTACAGCAGTCTGCTGCACGATTACAGCCGATTTTCGGTGAGCACCATTGATACATTTGTGCAGCGGATAGTGCGGGCTTTTGCCTGGGAAATTGGCATAGAAGGCAACTTTAACCTGCAATTGCAAACCGATGTGGTAAAGGAAGACCTGGCCAAGCGCTTGTTTGCCCGCTTGCAAACCGATAAAGACCTGCTGGACTGGGTGGTGGAGCTGGCCGAGCAGCGGCTGAGCGATGGCAAGGGTTGGGATTTTAATGCCGACATGCTTGACCTGGCAAGCGAACTGTTTAAGGAGCGTTTTCAGGATTTTGAAGCTGCCCTTGGGCAACAAACGCCAGCAGAAATACATGCCAACTTTGTAAACCTACGCCAAACGGTGTACAACCAAACCCGCCAATACGAGCAGCAATGGCAGCAATTGGGCAAAAAAGCGGTGGCATTGTACAGCGCCAGCGGCTTGGCGCCCGAGGATTTTCACTTTGGAAAGGCTGGGTTTATAAACTATTTTTCGAAAGCTGAAAAGGGGCAAATAGAACCGCCGGGTGCTAGGGTAATGGCGGCGCTGGAACCCAACAGCAAATGGGCTCCTAAAACGGCCAACGCCCACACGGTTGCCGCCATTGATGCCGTGGCGGCCGACCTGCGGCAAATGCTGCAGCAATTGGTAAATTGGGCGGATGAATTGAGTGCCTACAGCACCGCGCTGCTAATTAAGAAAAACTTGGGTATGCTGCGGTTGATGCGGGTTTTTGCCGAAGAGTTGAAACACTACCGCGCCGAAAACAACACGCTGCTGATAAGCGATACCCACCTGCTGCTGCGGCAGCTGACCGCCGATGCTAACGCGGCTTTTATTTACGAAAAAACGGGCAACCGTTTTCAGCATTACCTGATTGATGAATTTCAGGATACCAGTGGTTTTCAGTGGCAAAACTTTAAGCCGCTGCTAGAAAATGCGCTGGGCGAGGGACACTACAACTTGATAGTGGGCGATGTGAAACAGGCCATTTACCGGTGGCGCAATGGCGACTGGCGCTTGCTGATGCGGGGCGTAAAGCAAGACCTGGGCCAGCTGGACGTACGCGAATTTTCGCTACAGCAAAACTGGCGCAGCGCGGCACCCATTATAGATTTCAATAATTTTTTGTTTTGCGCCGCACCCAGCGTGCTGCAAAACATGCTGACGGCAGAACTAAACGGCAACAGCGTGCACCAAGGTGCCGATTTGCTGGCGGAGGGCTACGGCACCGTGTTTGCCGAGGCCTATGCCGATGCACTGCAAACCGTGCCCGATGGGGCCAGCAGCTTGGGCTATGTGGGGCTAAAATGGGTGGAAGAAAAAAGCGACGAAGATGGCGATTATAAAACGGCGGTGCTGGCCGACCTGCACCAGCAAATTTTGGCCTTGTTGGCCGAAGGTTTTTTGCCTTCGGACTTGGGCATTTTAACCCGCACCAATGGCGAAGCCCGGGCCGTGGTGGAATACCTGATGGCGGCTGAAACGCCCGCTACGGTTAGCTTTACGGTGGTATCGGGCGAGGCCCTATTGCTACGCAGCAGCATGGCCATACAACTGCTGGTGGCGGCCATTGCCGTGCTATCGAACCCCAAAAACACAGTGGCCTGGGCCCAGCTGCGGTATTTGTATTTGCTGCTGCAAAATATGGAGGTGCAGCGGGTGGAGGTGTTTGCCAGCAATGGCACCAACAGCGGCTTGCCGCAAGGATTTGTGCAGGAGCCCGATGCGCTGCGCCGCCTGCCCATGAACGAGTTGGTAAACCAGCTGATTATGTTGTTTCAGCTGGATGCCGAACCGGCCCACGGACCTTATTTACTGGCTTTTCAAGACGACCTGTTGCAATGGATGCAAAAAGGCGAGGCAGGCTTGGCGGCTTTTTTACACTATTGGGAAACGGAAAGCGAACGGAAAGCACTGCCAACCAAAGCCGATGCTCACAGCATTGAAGTTATTACGGTGCATCAGTCAAAAGGACTGGCTTACACGGTGGTGCTGATGCCGTTTATAAACTGGAGCATTAAGCCCACCAGCACCAACCAGCCACTGGTGTGGGTAAACACCGCCCATACGCCATACCACCAGGTGGGTCTGCTGCCGGTGCGCTATGGCAGTAAGATGTCGGGCAGCTTATTTTCGGCGGCCTTTGTGGAAGAGCAGGTGCTGTGCATGATGGACAACCTGAACGTGCTGTACGTGGCTTTTACCCGTGCCCGCACCCGCATTTACGGTTGGATGCCCACCAAGAAAAAAGCCGAAACAAAAGCCCCGGCCCACATGGGCGATTTGCTGTGGCAGGTGGCGGGCGGCCAAGGATACAGCCTGCCCCAAAGCCTGCCCGATGTGCGGCACCGGTTTGATGCCGAGGCGCTAAGCTGGCAGTACGGTATTGAAACGCCGCCGGCTTCCAAAACTAGCGAGGTGGCTGCTGAGGCTTTTCCGGCACTGGTATTTAGCAGCTGGCGCCAAAAGCTGCGGCTGCGCCACCCGCAACTAACCACCAGTGCGGAAGCAGCCAGCGCTTTGGAGCTGCCAAGGCAGCGCGGCGTGCTGCTGCACCAGGTGCTACAGGGGCTGCAGCAGCCCCAAGACCTGCCCATGGTGCTGCACCAAATGGCCACCAACGGCCTGCTGAGCCTGCACGAAAAAGCGCTGCTGGAGCAACCGCTGGCCACCATGCTGGCCCATGCCCTGTTTGAACCCTGGGCCAGCGGCCAAATGCAACGGCTAAGCGAAAGGGCCATTGTAACGGAAAGCCGCAGCATTAGCCGGCCCGATTTGGTGTTGTACAACAGCCACGAAAC
>RDXD01000479.1 GCA_004292575.1 Bacteroidota bacterium | reverse complement strand
TTGCCAGCCTCTTTCATTTCTTTGTCAGCAGACTCCAACGCGTTTTTAACACTATCCACGTTTAGCATCTTCATGGCCTCCTCGGCCTCTTTCATTTCTTCAGCACTGGCGCCTTTTTCTTCCATTTTGCTTGCGCCTGTTTGCATCATGCTGTTTTTATCAAATGCCACTTTCCATTTGCCTTCTTCTTTTTTCAATTTAAAGTCGGTTTTTTCTTTGCCATCGGTCGTGATGGTAATGGTAGCCACATCCCCTTCTATCTTAGGTTCGCTGTATTCAATTTTTTGCTTTGCCATTTCAGCCTTTAAACTGTCGATGTTTTTTGGTGCCATGCTCATGCCCATTTTCATAAGATCGAGCATGCTTTTGCTGTCTTTGGTAGCAAATTTTGCAGCCTCGTCAATGTTCATGGTCCTAAGGGCTTCAAAAAAGCCTTTTGCAACTGCTTTGGGACTGTTGCTGTCGGTACCGCCACAGGCCACCATGAGTACTGCCAGCAAACCAGCAGCCAGCGTAAGCATTGTTTTTTTCATGTTTTTTGTTTTTGCGCCGGGCGTAACACCGAGGCATCGTTGGTGCCATTTTCGGTAACAGCCTTGGCTAAGTTTGATTAATGCTGCAAATAAACGCTTAATGCTTCAATAGTTAACGTGCTGCTCAGCAATTCACCCATTTTTAATGCACTAATACTGCCACCGGCCTTGCAGCTGCATTACGGGCGACAGAAATAGATTGTCAACGGACACATATTTAAATGCGCCCTGTTGTGTTATGGCCATGGGATATGACTAATGTTTGATGGGAACTACTGGCAGAAAAACCCTTGTTGGGTTAAGTTTCGGTCTATTGAATCGTAGTTTACCTGTTTTCGATCATGATCGCTGACCGCTTTGTGCAACCAAAGAAGGAGGTTTTTTTTGGTAGCGGCGCATTGGCGTTTCCAAACGACCTCAATTTTGATGGCTAATGTGTAATACGGTCTAAATTTCGAGTTTTCATGCTTATAGCTTAAACCCTTTCTGATACTCTTCCTACGACAGACGGTACTAGTATAGCGTTTAACAAAAAATTATAAATATTTTTTTCTAACTGGCAGAGTCTTTCTTTGTTTTACAATCAAATCTATCAACTGTGAAACGTTTAACTGTATTGATTTTTGCAATCGCCTTAACCATGGGAGGGTGTAAAAAAGATGAAATCGAATTTGACTCTAAGTTTATTTTGCATACAAAGCCTTTGAGTCGAGAGGTCTTGAAAAATATTGTTCGTGAATTACGGATAGAAGGCCTAGAGCGAAATGCTACAGGTGATAGGCAAAGGCGTACAAGGATGATGTCGAGCCAACAGCTTCAAACTGTATTAAACCCCTTAGTTGAGAACGGGCGAGCACTGCACCAAGAGCTAATCTTTAATGTTTCAAATTCTGCCGAATGGTTACTTTTAGAACCAGCTTTAAAGGATTCACTCGTCCAGTTGACGGACCAGGATTACGCACTTCTTTCCGTGCTTTTCAGCGAGGCAGAAATTAATTTAGGAGGAGCAATTAAAGATTGCGTTGGAGTTGCCCTTGGAATTTCTGGTATTAAGGGAATCCTTAAAGGGCTTACCACTGCTCCAACGGTATCAGGTGCAATTGCTTTGTTGAAAACCATGGGGAAACGTTATTTGAATTGGATTGGTGTTGCATGGATGATATTAGACTTTATTGACTGCATGAGCCACTTTGAAGTCTAAGTAATATCTGAGTTTGTTACGGGTTTGATTAAAATGTTGTGTTTTTTGAAGTGTACTCTAAGTCTGTGATTTTGGCTCCTACTTTAGGTTAAGATTATAGTTCAGTTTCTTGTCATTATTGGTAGCAAAAAAAATAACAACATGTTTCGGTAGAACCATTTTGATTTTAAACTGTTCAGTCTTTATTTTGAGGAAAAGCTTTAAGACTGCTAAAAATTTAGAGTTATACAAACCGATAAAATTAGCGTATGAATACCCCAAATGTAGTGGTTACAGAGAAAGTAGAAGACAGCCACAAAACTATTCGGTCTGTATTATCTGCAACATCGTATTTGTTTGTAGTATTTTATATCATGGTATCAATTGGGCGTCGTTTTTTAGAAAACAAAGACCTGTTATGGATTCCAACTGTGCTCTTTTCGATAAATTGTTTGATCTTACTTGAGATGGTATATTGGGTTCGTACAAAAAAGCTAACTTGCTCAAAGCGCCATTTTAGAAATCTTATTATTCAAGCCATATTGAACCTTGCCGCTGCCATTTGGGCGTTCAGTTGCATAAATAGCCTGTGAGTGCAGTACTGAGCGGAATGTCACTCAGCTTTGTTTTAGTATACTGGTTGGCTTCAGTATTGTGTTTTTGAAAGTTAGTGGGGGGCTCAATATTAACCGCGAGGGTTTCCTAAAGTTGTTATCTTTAACAGATGGCGTCTGCCGAGCATAACGGTCAGGGCTTGCTGCTGTGCTGGAATTAATGTTCGTCCAGCCCGGAACTGAAGCCCAATTGAAAAACTGATGATGAAGGTAAGAACAAAAGCCCAATAGAATTACGTCTGACCGAACCGCTGCTGATAGCGAACAAAAGATGAGAATTTATTCGTCAGCCAGCATAGCAGCAAACCCAATGTTGCCTGCTGGGGTTTGTCAATAGGGAAGGTCGTCTAAATCCCAAAACTCTGTCCACTTGTCGCAATTTTCTTCAATCCAATTCTTCGCATTCTCAGTCACTAAAAACCAGCCACTGTTTTCTGTTCGCATGATGTCAATGTCCTTGTCGCCTTGCTTATATGTTTGGCTATTTATAAAAATTCCATTTTCTTCTGCGACAACTTCCCAAACGTTTTCCATTTGGTCAGAGAGTTCCTGTGAATGAGGCAAACTCAAAATATAGTTCTCTGGTTCACCGTTGTCAGGATAAAATTCTGGGTCTTCACTTTGCAAATTCCAATTTGTCCAGTCAACAAAAGAAATGTGTCGTTTTATTACTGGTTTAAATTGAAAGCCTTTTAGTTCAGATGCTTCAATTCCTTTCTTGACACTGTCTGTCACTAACAAATCGTCAAGTCCCGAAATTATTATGCTTGGCTGAAATGGTCCAGTTCTTTCGTATTGCAATAACTCTTTTTGTCTGTCAAGATGAGAAGTCATTCCTGTCAAAAGTATGTCGCCATAGTCGGCCCAATTCATGTCCTTATTTTTTAGTCGATAAAGTTTCATAACGGTCGTGTTACGCTTGCAGGCAACATCTGTTTTACATGTTTTACGGTTTAATACTGCCACCCGCCTTGCAGCTGCATTACGGGCGACAGAAACAGATTGTCAACGGACACATATTTAAATGCGCCCTGTTGTGTTATGGTAAACCAGTGTTGGTTTTGCACTGCAACGGCCATGCACTTGGCTACCATTTCGGCACAGTACAATTCGTGGTTTGTGGTATAGTCAAATTTCATATCAAATGGTACGCCAGCATGGTACAATCCTTTCACCATCTTTAGCAATACAGTGCGTTGGCTGTGGCTGAGCTGCGGCCTAAAAATGGCAATGGCCTTGTTTTCAGTGGGGTGGCCAAAGCTGCTGAGTGCTTCGCGTTTCATTTTTTGGTTAGGGTTAAACTCGCCGCCAATGGAATGGTACACAAATACCGTATCGTTTTCAATGCTGGCAATACCACAATGGCTGTAGCTTTTATCGGCTTGGTTCAGTTGGCGCAACATTTCGCTGGTAATGTCGCTGCCGAGGCGCGTTATGAGGTCGCCACTTTGCACCATGGCATGGGCCTGGGGAAGTATGGTGGCTTCATAGTTGGCAAGGCGCTGTTGTTGGTACGAAGTATTTAACGCGACAGCTTGATTCGAATCCTGACTTTGATGGCAGGATAGGACCAGCAAAACGGCAACGGTGCAAAGTTTTGCGGGAAATTTGATTGCCTCCCTCCAAAATGGTTTGTCGTCCATATTTTCCATGCTCATGGTTTTGCAGTATCCAACACCCGGTGCGGTGGCCAGCTACCGCTTTGTTGTTGGGCGTTGGCTGATACGGTATTTGATTGTACACCTCACCGTTTGTTGGTCATCTCAGAAATTCACATTGAAACGGCTAACCGGTTGGTGTCGGTAGCTAATGCTTTGCTAAGGTTGAAAATGGCTCTGATATGACATTTAAAAGGATTTTGGAAACTAGTCTGCTGGTGCCCAACCATTGGCTCGTTTCAGACCTTTACCACGTATCAGCTCCGGTTAATCTTTTTCGGGCACTATAAATGCTGCCCTCCGTGGCCCTGGAAACGGCAGGTTTCCTTTAAGCCCATGCCAAAGTACACGGTTAAACTCCACATCGTTGTTGGCATCTTCTTTTGCAAAGTCAAACTTTTCCGATTGGCGCTGCCATTCGTTTTTGGCCACATTTTTATCTGAAAGATTCACGCTGGGTAAAATAGCCGCAAAATCAAACGGTAGAGGTGTGTCGGTAAAACAACGCCACATGGGGGTGGCTGCAGCATCGTACTGCGTCATAGGAGCCATGCCCAATATCAGCTCCATGGTGCGCAATACCGAAGTGGTGGTGTACATGGTATGGTCCACCAATTTGCGTTTTACGTATCCGCCAGCTACATAAGCTGGGCTTCGGTGCGCATCCACGTGGTCGGCACCATTTTGGGCGTCATCTTCCACAATAAACACCACGGTTTCGTTCCAAATGGGGCTTTGCGCAAGGTGCTGAATGAATAAGCCTACGGCCAAATCGTTGTCGGCAACGTGAGCGTATGGGGTGGGGCGACCCAAGCGCATACCCTCGGTATGGTCGTTGCCAAAGCGCAGGGTGTTAAACTGGGGTACTTTATTCAGCTTTAGTAGCGAGTCGAAGTCGCGCTGCCACGCATAAAACCGCGCCGTATCGCGAATATTCATGTTGTACTCGGCATAGTTGCGGCAGTAGTGGTCGTTTAAAATTGGGATGCTCGGCTTACCCTGCATCATAAATTCGCCGTAGGTGCGGTAGCTCACGCCATACCGGTTACAATTGTTCCAGATAAATCCGTTTTTGTTGTTGGCAATCTCACGTTCGCCCTCGCCGCCATAGGTGCCGCCGCGGCCACTGTAGCTGCTGGGCCATGTTTTTTCCAAATAATCTGTGGCATACCCGCCCATGCTCCAATTGTGGCCATCGGCGCTTACTTCGGCATTCACATAAAAATTATCGAGAAGTACAAAGTTTTCGGCCAAAGCGTGTTGGTTGGGGGTAATGGCTTTGCCAAACAGCAGCAGCGACGTATCGCCATTGCCCTGGGGTATATCGGCAAGTACTTGATCGTAGGTGCGATTTTCTTTAACCACATAAAACACATACTTGATGGGCGACTTTTGTGCTGCCGCCATGGGTATGGGAAAGTTTGGTGCCGTGGTATCGGCCACCAGCGTTTTGGCAGCAGAAAACGGTGTGTTGCGATATACTGCTTTTGTGTACACATCCAGTTGCGCTTGTGTTGGCAGTGGTATCATGCTCATGGTGCCGGTAAAGAGGCTGCCAATGTATTGCACCTCTTTTGGCGATTTGGTTGAGCCCCCATGGTGGATGACCTCGTCGCTTTTGCGGGTGGGTGACGGCCCAAATGGATTGGCCTTTGAGGTAAAGCCCTTGCCATTGGCCACCCAAAGGGTGTTGCCTACAATGCGCACACTGGTGGGATACCAGCCCACAGGTATAAAACCCTTGCCAACACTTTTGCCCGGAACGCTTACATCAAACACCGCCACGCAGTTGTTATCCGCATTGGCAATGTATAGCCGCTTGCCAGCTGCATCAAGCGCTACGCTGTTGGTGGTACTACCGCTGGGGGCATTTGGAAACAAGGCAACATCCAACGTTTCAATTACCCGGTGGCTTGCCACATCAATCACCGATACGCTGTTGTCGTTGGCATTGCATACGTAAAGCCATTTGCCATTGCTGCTGGTAAGTATTTCATTGGGGTTGTCGCCCACGTTTACGGGGGTTTGCCACAGGTTGTTTATCAAATCAAAAATCAAGAGTTTATCGCATCCCCAGCAGGTTATATAAAGCAATTTGCCATTCTTGCTTAGTTTGCAATCGTAGGCTTCGGCATCCAGACCATATTGCGCCACTATTTGTTTGGTCTTCAAGTCTATGGCATAAAGCTGTTTGTTTTCGCGGGTTACCACATACATTCTGTTGCGCACCTCGTCTAAAGCCATACCCGACGGCCCCACGCGAGTGGGCCAGGGAGCGGCCAGCACAAAACTGTCCACTTTCACCAGCTTGGTGTTTATCAACTCATATTTTATTATTTGGTTATCATGGCCCGCCGAGGCATACAAAAAGCGCTCATCATTGCTAAACTGAAGCCCATACCAGCTTTTGGCAATTTTTACCGAGTCTAACAATTTCTGCAATTTTGTGTCAATCAGTTCTATACTCTGTGCGCCTTGCCCATTGTTGGTAACGGCAATGTAGCGCCCGGTTTTGCTTACCGCCAAGTTCAACGGTAAATCGCCCAAGGGCATCGATTTGCCTGCTGGGCTCAGTTGCCAGCCATTGGGCAGTAAGATGGGGTTGGGCAGCGTTTGGGCGCTACAAATAAACATACAGCAGCAAGCCAACAGGCCAATAGCTAACGGTTTCATAATTAACGGTATGAGGTAAAGCAGAAACGCAAATGTGACACATTGGGCTTTGGCCGTAGGCAAAGTTACACTTGCCTGCAAGATGACCATAATATTTCACACCGCAAATGTGTGGTGCTTATTAACAGAAACTTCTTCTACCGCAGCACTAAGCCGGCGGCGCTTCTCTTTGAATGCTACACACCCCCAGCAACATTAATCACCCCAAGTTTTCTTCACTTTAGCGCAGCCATGCTCATTCTAAACACAAAAAAGGCTCAACATTTCTGCTGAGCCTTTTTAATGGATTGCTTTGCGGGTTAAAAACGAAACGCACAGTTATCGGCGGTCTTTAAATTCGCGCCGGCCTTCGCCATGCTCTCTTTCCCAATCGTCTTCGCGTTCTTTTTCTTTGTCATAAGCCTTAATGATGGCTTTTACCAATCGGTGGCGTACCACATCTTCCTCATCAAGCTCAATGTGGGCAATGCCGTTGATGTTTTTGAGAATGCGGCTTGACTTAAGAAGACCGCTTTTTTGACTTTTGGGCAAGTCCACCTGCGTCATATCGCCGGTAATGATGGCCTTAGCATTGGCGCCAATACGGGTAAGGAACATTTTCAGCTGTAGGTCGGTGGCATTTTGCGCCTCATCTAATATAATATAAGCATTATCGAGCGTGCGGCCGCGCATATATGCCAGTGGGGCTATTTCTATGGTACGTGTCGTCATGTAGTACCCCAGTTTGTCGGCAGGTATCATGTCGTCTAGCGCATCATACAGCGGGCGCAAATAGGGGTCAATTTTTTCTTTTAGGTCGCCAGGTAAAAAGCCCAGGCTTTCGCCAGCTTCCACGGCGGGTCGGGTGAGGATGATTTTTTTAACCGACTTGTTTTTGAGTGCCCTTACCGCCAAAGCCACCGCCGTGTAGGTTTTACCCGTACCGGCTGGCCCTAGCGCAAACACGATGTCGTTGGTTTCGCTCATGGCAACCATCTTTTTTTGGTTTACGGTACGGGCACGCACGGTTTTGCCATTGGGTCCAAACACCAGTACCTCGTTGGGGTTTCGCTCCACAAAATGGTCCACGGTTTCGGCATCATCGCCGCCTAAAATGGTTTCGAAATAGTTTTCGGTGAGGTTGCCATTGCGCTCCAGGTACTGAATTACCAGTTCAATTTTTTCCCTTGCATTCTCAATATGTTCTGGCGCGCCGCACAGCTTTACTTGTGTGCCTCTGCCCAAAATTTTTAACAAAGGAAATTTTTTCTTGAGCAAATCAAGCTTACCGTTGTTTACCCCAAAAAAGTCAATCGGGTTTACGCTTTCGAGGTTGATGATGGTTTCTGTCAAAATGCGAAGTTTTATGGGTGAAAAAAAGCAGTTAATGGTTTAAAAATATTGGCATTGCCAGCGCAGTGTATAGATAGTTATACACGACTTGTGGATACCTAGCGGGACATTGATAAACCGCTAACAAAGCCAAAAGTTGATGTTTGTATCCCGATATTTTCCGCATAATTGGCGCTTCATCACAAAAAATATCAAAAACTGTGCAAACAAATGCTGCAAAACCTATACTTTTGCAGTCCCAAAATACTAAAGGGGTATAAAGTATGTTAATCATCGATTCTAAAGACTGCGAAAACATAGACAAGGCCTTAAAAAAGTACAAAAAGAAGTTCGAGAAGTCGAAAACGCTGTTGCAGTTGCGGGAGCGCCAAAGCTTCACCAAGCCAAGCATTGTGCGCCGTGGGCAAGTGCTAAAGGCCGTGTACAAGCAGCAAATAGCCAGCGGAAAGTTAGAGCCATAGCCGCTGTTTGATGCCGTGGCATTGGTCCCGTGCATCGCCTTCAGCAAATATTTATATATACAGTAGTGTCCAAAGCAATAGTTTTGGACACTACTGTTTTTTTATGCAGATAACCGAGGCAATTGCTGCTTTTTCAAGCCATCTCAAATATGAGCTGCGGTATGCGGCCAATACGGTGCGGGCTTACACCGACGACTTGACTCAAATGGCCACCTATTTGCACCAACAGCTGGATGTGCAAGAATTGGCAAGCATAACCCCCGGTATTTTACGGACCTGGCTGGCCAGCCACAAAGACGATGGCTTAATGGCTCGAAGCCTCAACCGAAAAATGTCGGCCATAAAATCGTTTGCTAAGTTCTTGCTGCGTCAGCAATACATTACCACAAACTTTTCCAGTACCCTATCGGCACAAAAGGCAGGGCGCAGGTTACCACATTTTGTAAGCGAAGCCGATATGGAAAAGCTTCGAGAACCCGATGCCTTTGGTACCGACTGGTTAGGGCAAACAGCCCGCCTGGCCATTGCGCTGTTTTACCAAACCGGTATTCGTCTTAGCGAGCTTATTTCCCTTAAAGAGCAGCACATAGATGCGTTGGCACAAACCATAAAGGTGCTGGGCAAGGGCGGTAAAGAGCGTATTATTCCCTGCTCTACAGCCCTTATACAAGCTTTGCAGCATTACAGCACCGCCAAGCGAGCCCAGTTTGAGGAGGTTAATGCAGAGGTGCTGCTGGTAGGCGCCACAGGAAAAAAACTCTATCCTAAAATGGTGTACAATTTTGTGCGCCGGCACCTTGATGGCATCACCACCATTAGCAAGCGAAGCCCCCACGTGCTGCGGCACACGTTTGCCACCCATTTACTAAATCAAGGTGCCGAGTTGCAAGCCGTAAAAGAACTGCTTGGGCATAGCAGCCTTGCCGCCACACAGGTGTACACACACAACACCATCGAAAGGCTAAAAGCCGTTCATGCCCAAGCCCATCCCAAGGCCTAAAGGGCGGCGTTGTAGCGTTTTTTTGTAAAAATCAGGTTGCTAGGGCCGCTTTAGAGATTTTATCAAAAAAAAAGTACAAAAAATTTTGGTTTAAACTACGAACGCATCGTTTTGTATGTAACTTTCCATCTGCAAGTTGCAGGTGCATTCATCAGCCATTTGCAAATGAGTTCTTTTATTTTTTCACCAAAAATGCGATGATTATGACGCTAAACATTCATGCCGTTCACTTTGAAGCTGACGAAAAACTTACTGAGCACGTTAAGCGCAAAGTTTCGAAACTGAGTACCTACCACGACCGTATTGTGAAAGTAGATGTGTTTTTAAAACTGGATAACGTGGTTCACCAAATCAAAGACAAAATTGCCGAAATCAAGGTTAGTATCCCAAAGAGCCAAATTTTTGTGAAATCTAGCAGCAAGTCGTTTGAAGAAAGTTTTGATGACGCTTTCGAAAGCGTTTGCATTCAAGTAAAGCGAAAGAAAGAAAGACTGGCGTAAAAAAAAGCCTCCACTACGGAGGCTTTTTTATGGGATCCTTTTTTTCAAAAAAAAACCGGACCAATGCATAACGTTAAATTAAGACACTTCAACCGCAGGGGTAGGGGTGCGGTATGGCGGCTAAAACAGATGGTCAATCCGTGTTTCGGCAGCACATTTTGGCTTACGCTGCTCTTGTTTTCCGCATGCCAACCTGCCGGCTCGCCTGCACACCCGTCGGGTAAGGCTGCGGCAAAGGTTAAACCAACCGTGCTGCTACAACCTTTTAATGAAACTGACGCGGCAGCCATATCGTTTTTGCAGAAGCATTTGGCCGATAGCCTACACGTGGAGGTAAAAATTTTGCCAGCAAAATTGTTGCCCGCCAACAGCTGGTATGCGGCCCGGAAGCGCTACTGGGCCGATTCTATTTTGCAAATGCTAAAGAAAATGGCGCCCCCCAATGCCAAGGTTTTAGGCGTAACCGGCTGCGATATTGCAACCCGCAATGCCCGGCATACCAACTGGGGTGTTATGGGTTTGGGATTTTTGCCCGGGAATGCTGCAGTGGTAAGTACTTATCGCCTGCATCGGGATGGTTTAACGGTAGCACAGCTGCAGCAGCGGCTTTTAAAGGTGGCACTGCACGAGCTAGGGCACAACTTTGGCCTGCCACACTGTGCCAATGCCCACTGCTTAATGGCCGACGCTGAAGGCAAAGACAAGCTGAATGAACTTGATGCCTTTTGCCAAAGTTGCCGTGCCAAACTGCCGCAGTCCGTAGCGGAGCGGTAAACAGCCC
>RDXD01000118.1 GCA_004292575.1 Bacteroidota bacterium | reverse complement strand
GTGGTGGTGGAAATTTTCATAATGGCGGTGGTGGTGGTGGTAGTAATTTTACGGCTGGTGGAAATGGAGGACCTGGTTGGAATGGCTCTGCTACAGGTTGTGACCCCACAGGCGGAGGCGTAGGTGGTTTGGGGCTTGGGATATACAGCTCGGGCAGGCGAGTTTTTTTAGGTGGCGGTGGCGGTGGTGGGCAACAAAATAACAGCGTAGGTTCAGCAGGTGGTAATGGTGGGGGGATTATTTTGCTCAAAGCTCAAGAAATCCTTACTACAGGGACAGGAACGGCTTTGATTTCTGCCAATGGCAATAATTCTCTCAATGCAGGCAATGATGGCGTAGGTGGGGCAGGGGCAGGGGGTAGTATCGTGCTGGAAATCCAAACGTGGAATGTAGTCAATACATTTCCTATCAATGTAAGGGCAAATGGTGGAAATGGCGGAAGTGTTAATTCAGTAGTACATGGCGGTGGTGGTGGCGGTGGACAAGGCTTGGTTATTTTCTCTGGAGCAATCCCTACCAACAACATCACAAGTAGCACCAATAATGGCACAGGCGGTTGCAACGATTCTGGCTGTAGCTCAAGCGCGCAAAATGGCATGGGCGCAAACAATCAAGGCTTATTTGGCAATGTAGGCACTGCTTTGCCTATGACACTCAAGAGCTTTACCGCTACTTTGGAAACTGAAAAAGTGCGCATAGCTTGGGAAGTCGCGGCTTATCAGCCGATTCTTTATTTTGAAGTGCAAAGCAGTACAGATGCCATAAATTGGTTGTCTGTAGCGCGTGTGGAGGCAAGTGCGCAAAACCTTGCCTACCAAACGTGGGACAAGGACGACTTTGTGAACGTAAGGTATTATAGACTGAAGCAAGTAGAGCATACTCAAGAAACAGCCTACTCAAATGTAGTGGCAGTGCATAAAAAATTACGCGCAGAAGATGTCTTACTTTATCCCAATCCTGCTACGCAAAATACCTACTTAGAAATAGCGAACCCTAAAACCTACACAATTACTGTCAAAAACGTACTGGGACAAGCAATGCGCCTTGCCTACCAATACCGCGAAAATGGGATAGTGTTTGATTTGCAAAATGCACCCAAAGGAATGTATTTTATCAGCTTGAGCAATAAAATCCAAAGCATTACCAAAAAATTGTGTGTTCAATAAAATATTTAAAAGTCCCATTTTGGGACTTTTATTTTTTTTATAACCTGCCTAATTCACTAAAAACAAAGACTTTATAGTTTGGCATACAATTTGAAAAGTTATTGCTTGTTCCATTATTACAATTCGATGAAAAAAATATATCTTATTTTAGTGCTGTCATTTTTTACATTTTCTATCAAAACTAAGGCACAGATGGTAAATGCTTACGCGCAAGTGTCTGGCATTGCAGGACTTGTACTTTCAGTTACGAATGTAGATGAGGCAAACGATACTTTTGAAGTAGGCGAGAGCATCATCTTGATGCAAATGCAGGCAGATGTACTTGGCAATACCACCAATACGGCAAGTTTTGGCGATATAAGTGCCATTGGTTCGGCTGGTAGGTACGAGATTTGTCAAATCCAGTCTTTGACTGAAAGTGCAGGCTTGCCTACCACTATCACTATAGCCGCCGCTACGCGCCACACTTATACCATCAACGCCAATAGCACAGTGCAGATTATTTCGTTTCCCACATTGGGAACTGGAAGTTACTCTACTACTGGTAATATGCAGGCTAAAAACTGGAATGGCACTACAGGCGGGGTTTTGGCTTTTGAAGTGCAAGGCACACTCAGGTTAGGACACAATCTTACGGCAGATGGGGCAGGATTCAGAGGTGGTATAACTCCAACGAATAACTATAATACGTGCGATGGAACAAACTTTATACTTACGGCTTCACCAACGCTTTATGGACAAAAAGGAGAAGGCATTTACAAAGCTACCAATATAAACTATCAATACGCCAAAGGCAAATTACTGAATGGGGGCGGTGGTGGAAATGACCACAATGGCGGTGGCGGTGGTGGTAGCAATTTTACGGCTGGAGGAAGTGGGGGACGTGGCTGGGACGGGTGCAACGTTGAAAGTGGAGGCTTAGGGGGTTTGGCACTTGGGATATACAGCTCAGGT
>RDXD01000117.1 GCA_004292575.1 Bacteroidota bacterium | reverse complement strand
GATTCACTGCGCCATGCCAAAGTTTGCCCCCACCCCACCAAACCCATCATCACTCCCAAAAGCAACACCGTTGTTTTCATCAAGCTGTTTTTCATATCGTTTATCATTTTACACTGCGCCTTATGCGGCCACAGTTTTTTTTTAAAATTGGTTTACCAGCCCGCTGCCCGTGCCGGGTAAGGGCGGTGGTTAAAACACCTGTGCTGCCAAAACTGATTCTTGGGTGTATGTTGTTGGAAGCAGGCGCGGGGGCTGCTCTTTGGCGCGGGCTATGGTGCCGCATCCGTTTTTTATGGCCTTTTGGGCTTTTTGTGGCAAGCAGGTAATTTTAGTGTAGGCGTAAAAGTAAGATTTAAACGCATTAAGCACAAGCATTTGCTGGCAACGGCAAACAAAAAGGTAGAAAACACCGCCTGCAGGGCCTTACACCCTGGCCTATGCAAGGGCTTGCGGGGTTGGAGAGCCCATTTTAATTAACGGCACGTGCATAAGCCGCCGTGGTGGCTGCGCGGGCCAAAAAGCGGGATTTTTTTTAAAAAAAACCGGCAAGGCGGGGCTTGCAGGGGCTGCAACAGCTTTTGCTTGGGCAAAACCAGCAGAAAAGCTGCGGTTGCTGGCAGCCATATCCAAATGGGCGGTGCAGGGTGTGTGTTTGGCTGCTTTGGCGCTGGCGCTTTGGCTGGGCCTGGCGGCATGGTGTGCCTTGTTTAGTGCAGGTTTGGCCGCTTTGGCCCCGGCCAAATGGGTGCTGCCGCAGGGCTGCGGGTAGGCCCCAAGTGGCACAGCCCTGCTTGGCTTTTTAGCCCCTGCGCGGTGCAGCACGCCACAGCCCCTAAGACCCTTACCTTTGCGCAGCAAAAAAATAACTACCCCAGTGGCTTTTAACCTGTTGCAACGCAAAAACCAAAACACTACCACCCAAGATGAGATGAGCTTTGTGGATCACCTGGAGGCGCTACGCTGGCATGTGGTGCGCAGCTTGGCGGCAGTGCTTGGCTGCGCCATTGTGGCGTTTGTGTTTATAGACGAGGTGATGGATGTGGTGATTTTTGGCCCCATTGACAAGGGCTTTGTAAGCTATACCTGGCTGTGCAACTTTAGCCAGCGCATTGGTGCCGGCGATGCCTTGTGCCTGCCTGCACCCAAGGTGGCTATGCAAACCACCACGTTTAGCGGCCAGTTTATGAGCAGCATTACCATTGCCTTTGTGTGCGGGCTTATAGTGGCGTTCCCCTACATTTTGTGGGAAATATGGCGCTTTATAAAACCGGCCCTCAAGCCCGGCGAGCTTAAAAATACCCGTGGGGCCATTGCCTTTGTTACGTTTTTCTTTTTGCTGGGCGTAAGCTTTGGGTATTTTCTGCTGGCGCCGTTTACCTTTAGCTTTTTGGCCAACTACCAAATTGGCACCCGCAATTTTATTGAAACCAAGCCGGTTTTAAACGATTATATCGACAACTTGGTGGACATTACGCTGGGCGCGGGCTTTGCCTTTCAACTGCCGGTGCTGGCTTTTGTGCTTACCAAAATAGGCATTATTACTCCAAAATTTTTACGGGAATACCGCAAATACGCCTATGTAGCATTGCTTATAGTGGCAGCCGTTATTACCCCCAGCCCCGATTGGATGAGCCAAATGATAGTGGTGCTGCCGCTGATTTTGCTGTATGAATTTAGCATTTTGGTGAGCCTGCGGGTGGCCAAGCGGCAGGCCAAAGCCGATGAGGAGTGGAGCTAAACCGGCGTGGGATTTGGCCACGGCCGGGTACCGGGCTAACTAGTCAATTGGGCGCATCTACGGGTTAAAACCCGTAGCAACAGTATAAATCGAGCCTACGGCTCTACGCTAAACACCCCAAGTGGGCGCAGGTGGCTGATGAATTGGGCGACGGATGCTGTGCTATAAAATCTACGGGTTAAAACCCGTAGTTACAATATAAATCGAGCCTACGGCTCTGCACTAAACACCCCAAGTGGGCGCAGGTGACCGATGGATTGGGCGACGGATGTTGTGCTGTGTATAAGGCTAGGCGCAGGACTCCGTCCTGTGTCTATTCGTTACTTTTGTTTGAATATTTTGAGGTTGCATTTAGTCGAGCATTCCGAGTTATAATTCTTCGGGTTAC
>RDXD01000116.1 GCA_004292575.1 Bacteroidota bacterium | reverse complement strand
TTTAAAGCGGTGCAAACACAGGGTTATTGTTGGGCTGGGTGGTAATGCCGGCATTGCTAATGGTGGTGCAGTAGGTATGGTGCGCAATGCCAAGGCCGGTATAAAGATTTATCATAATTTTTTCCACTGCATGGGCAATTGCCTCGGTTTGGCAAAGCATAAATACCGATGGCCCCGACCCAGAAATGCCGCCACCCAAGGCACCGGCTGCTTTGCACTGCTGCTTAAGCAAATCAAAACCGGGGATAAGGATGCTGCGGACGGGTTCTATTAGATAGTCCTCGAGTGAGCGGCCAATTAGCGCATAGTCTTTGGTAGTTAAACCTGCCACCAACCCGGCAATGTTGCCCCATTGTTTTATGGCGTCTTTTAGTAAAATCTTTTGGCGCAGTATGGCGCGGGCATCGGCAGTACGCACTTCAATTTGGGGGTGCACAATTACCACATACAGCTCTGGCGACGGCAGTGCCACCACATCGAGTGGCAAAATTGAGCGAATAAGCGTAACACCACCAAATATGCCCGGAGCAATGTTATCGGCGTGCTTTACGCCGCTGGCCAATTTTTCGCCAAACATGGCAAACTGCACTAAATCGGTTTTGCTAAAGCGGCCACCAAGCAGGGCATTGGCACCCACCACCGCGCCTGCGGCACTGGCGGCACTGCTACCAATGCCACTACCGGGCTTAATATGCTTGGTTATTTTCACCTCAAAACCCAACGGCTCGTCTATGGCATCTAACATAGCCAGCAGTGCCGCACCGGCCACATTTTTTTCTGGGTCCGTAGGCAAGTTATACTGGGGGTCGGGGTGTATTACCACCCGTTTTTCGGGTAGCAGGCGCATCCACATTTCATCGGCCGGCTGGTGAAGCGCAAAGCCCAAAATGTCGAAGCCGCACACCATATTGGCTACCGTGCCGGGGGCCAATATTTTTACTTCATTGTTCATGGTTTCAATTTCTGGTGTGTCTCTACAGTTGTAGAAACTGTTTTTCGCCTTTTTAAGCCTAAAATATGGGTAACGTTGTACAGTGGACTGTACACCGTAGCCATTTTAGCTGCAAAGATGCTGATACTACAATCCATTTAGCCCAAAGCCACGTGGCTGCCTACACGCATAATATCTGCAAATACGCCGCTGGCTGTTACATCGGCACCGGCTCCCGCACCTTTTACCACCAAGGGCTGCTCGGGGTAGCGTTGGGTTTTAAACAGTACAATGTTGTCTTTGCCATACAAATGGTACAAATCGTGCGCAGCGTGTATGTGCTGTAAGCCCACGCTGGCCTTGCCTTGCTGTAAAGCAGCCACAAACTTTAGCTTGCAACTTGCTGCCTGCGCAGCTTCGTAAAGGGCTAAAAAATGGGCCTCGTTTGCCAGCATGGCCGCGTAAAAATCTTCTACCGATCCTTCAAAACAATCTTGTGGTAAAAACCCATTGTTGCTGATGTCGGCCATCTCGAGCGGAATACCACTTTCGCGGGCCAGTATCAAAATTTTACGCATCACATCGGTGCCACCAAGATCCAAGCGCGGATCGGGTTCGGTATAGCCTTCGTTTTGTGCCTGCCGCACCACCTGCGCAAAGGGCACCGTACCATCGTAATGGTTAAAAACGTAGTTGAGCGTACCGCTAAGTACTGCTTCAATGGCATGCACACGATCGCCACTTTTTATAAGGTCACTTAGCGTGCCAATTACCGGCAAGCCCGCGCCCACATTGGTTTCAAACAAAAATGATACATTAAACTCACGGGCCAAATTTTTAAGCTGCTGATAGTGGGAAAAAGCCGATGATGCCGCAATTTTATTGCAAGCTACCACGCTGATGCTTTTTATCAAAACCTGCTCATAAATACCAGCCACTTCGGCACTGGCCGTTACATCTACCAGCACACTATTGCGCAGGTTTTTTTGAATAAGCAATGCCACAAAATTTTGCAAACTACAGGGTTCGGCGGCAGCCAACTGGTCTTGCCAGTGTTCTAAATCAATGCCTTCTTCAGCCATCAGCATTTTACGGCTGTTGGCAATGCCGGTTACCTTTAGCTGCAGGTTAAGGTGCTTAAGCAGGTAAGCCTGTTGTTGGTGTATTTGGGCCAGCAGTTTGCTTCCCACATTGCCG
>RDXD01000478.1 GCA_004292575.1 Bacteroidota bacterium | reverse complement strand
ATCGGCGCGTTTTGCGGCAGCATCGGGAGTTTTTTGTTTGGCGACGGCCTCGCCCGAAGGGTTTTTTGGTGCTTCTTTTCGTTTGTTGAGCCAGCCTGTTACCCAGTCGGGGACAGGTTTTTGAGAAAAGGCAGCCGGACTAGCTGAATAGAGCAGCATGAGCCCGATGCTGTGTTTACAGGGGAATTTCCGGCTGGGGCAGCTGCATTTGGCTGCCAGGTCCGAGCGGTCGATCTGGGTTTGATACGGATTTTGCCCACTGCCTTTGCATAGCCCCCACAAAGCCTCGGGGCTGAAGCCCAATTCTACCCACTGGTCTTTTCGCGCAAGGGCTGCACCCGCCTTTGCCGATGCATCGTCGGGGGCAAGGGCAAGTATTTGTTCTTTGCTAAGTGCCATCAAAAAAATTTAGCTAGCGTAAAAATGGTGCTTTTTGCGTTTGGGCTGCGCTATGTGTAGAAAAAAAGATGCAACAGCACTTTTAGCGTTGCACGTGGCAATACATCGGGCTGCCGCAAATGGCAATGGAACAAGGTTTGTGGAGCATGGCCAGCAAGTTTTTCTATCAGCATCAAACACATAGAGGCTTCGGGCTCTTTTGATGGGCAAACGTACGTCCCAAAGATAAAATCCATAAGAGGCGAGACATTGCCATAGTTGCCCCTGTCTCTGTCTTTATCGTGATGCCAATGATGGAGTTCAGGTGTGCCTATTAGCATCATTAGTTTTCCAATTGGCAGTCTAACATTAGAATGAATGTAAAGGGCCCAAATTGCTCTACGGGCAACCACAAATGCAAGGATATTGAGGTCGAAGCCAAGCAAGAATGCCGGAAGATTGATTATGGCAATTGTGTAAATGCTATCAATGGGGTGTTCTCTATGTGCTGCCAACCAATCTATGGTTTCAGCACTATGGTGTACTTTGTGAAACCTCCATGGGGAGTCAAGTTGGGGCCAATCCTTTCAACACTCCGGCCAAATAATAAAAATCAATTGTTGTCAAATTCCGATTCAATGTCATCAAACATAAAGTCTTCGGTTTTCTTGAACGCTTCCCCTGCTTTTAGCGCCTTATTTTTTTGGAGAGAAATTTTATAATCTTGCGGCGTGCCGCTTAGTCGGATGTTGATGAATCGCGTACGCCGTTTTACATCCTTTACAATGAGTTCGTCCTCCTGATCTGGGCTAATCTCTTTGGGTTTTCTTTTAAAGAGTTTACTAAAGACGGCCCTTCCTGCCAGTTTTAGCGGAACACGTATGTAATAATCCATATTCATGTCAACAGTTTGACTGCCAGAAATCTCGATATAGCCCAACGATGAATTGATGGTCATGTTTGGAAAAGAAAGCTTACCGTTTTTTAAAGTAAATCTGTTTTCCAGCTTGTCAAATTTTACGCGATTTAGATTTTTATTGTCAAAATAGGACGACAGGGCACGCATCGGGGCAAAGCTATCCAATCGGCCGTCGTCAATAGAAACGTCAATTTGCAAATCGGAGTGGTTTATCATGGGTGTAAAATCAGAATGAAGTTGAATGACGCCGCTAATCTTGCTGGTTATGATGCCATGCAAGTTGTCGGACACCAATTGGTCTTGGCCAAAATTGTCGAATTTAAGCAGCACCTTGTCTAAGTCAACCTTTTGCAATTTTAAATTTGGGCGCATGTAAATTCGTTTGGGATTTGATCCATCAAAATATCCCGAAGCTTCAACCAAGCCATCTGCTGTTTTAAATTGCACCTTGTCCAAGTGTACCACATGATTGGTCTTTACCCTTACTTGTCCAACAACGTTCTGTAGCCGGAAGCTTTGATAAGTTAAATCATTTATTTTTGCATTCACGCTTACATTTGGGAAGGGGGCCTCAAAGACATTTGTTCCCTTTGCGTGATTTACTTGGCCGTCGCTTGGAGGTGCATTGTACGTAATGATTTCATTTACATTTAATCGGTTACACTCGATAGTCAATTGGTGAGCTGAGGTTTGGTTCTTTACTGCGTAAGTGCCGTTTATTTTAAAGTCGTTATTGCCGAGGTTTCCAGAAATGTTTTTGATGTTTAGTAAATTGTCTTCTAGGTGAATATTGCCTTTGAGACCATATAGTTTAAGTGGATGAATCCGAAGCTGCCCTTTGAATTCTGTTAAATGAATGTCTGCTGATTTTATGTGATTATCTATGTAACGTATTGCCGCCTTGCCTTGAAGTCTAAGCGATTCTAGATGTTCGCTCCTGTATTCTTTCGGCACATAGTTTTCTCCTTTGTAAGTAAATACATCCTTAAAGTATATGTCTTTACTCGTCAAGTTTAATTCTGCGCTAATGCTGCCGGTCTTGTTGTCGGCCAGCCACAAATCATAGTGGCCTATTTTGCCTTCAAGATGAAAGTCAGAGCCATCGATTTTGCCATCTGCACGTTTAATCAACACATCTTTGTCATTTATATAGAAAACGGCATTTAGTCCGTTTATCTTGTGAAAATAGTTTTTGAGCTTGCCAGAGATATTGGTGATATAGTAATTCCCGATTGGTAAAGATTTTGAGGTAATAAATGTGTTTGCTTTTCCCTTAAAACTCAGATCGCAGCTGAGGTTACTAATGACTTCGTCAATACTTGATGGATGGTTGGTTTTTGGTTTTAATTGGCTAATGTCTAGCTTTTTCGATTTAATGTGCAATTCTGCGTTCACTACTTCACTGGCTTTATGAATTACAGCGGGGATATTGGAAATTCTACCATTGATAGCGAGGTCGTTTTCTCCCAACATCAAACTGCAGTTTTTTAGGGCAAGGTTTTCACCAGTTACAGATGCCTCCACATTCAAATCCTTAAGGGGGAGGTGATAACTGTCTGATTTGAAATTGAGATTCTTGATTTCAAGTTTCGAATAATAGGCTTGGTTCAGTTTTTCGAGCGCCCTTTCTGGATGTTCTAGGTCGATGATGTCATGAAAGTTCATGGTTAACAGCACCTGGCCTGACAGGTTGGTCAGATCCTTTAGTCTAAAAAACTTCGTTAGAAATACCAGGTCGAAGTCGGAGTCGAGACGCATATCAATTTCTGGCGCCTCAAAGTTTTTTACGCTTAAAGTGGCATTAAATTTTCCAGCTTCAGGTCGTCCACTAAATTCTTTCAGTTCAAAAGTCGAACTTGCGGCACTCTGTTTGGGTCCATTTGTAAATGTGCAATGGAAGCCCAGCTTATCCAGAACTTTATTGGCGTCTCTGTTTTTGATGTAACCATTTTTGCATCCAAAGTTTGCCTCTATGGCTGGGGTTTGATTATTGGCTGTTTTCCCTTTTATGGTGGCATTAAAGTAAATGTCGCCTTTGTTGTCGTAGCTTCTTAGCGTTGGAATAAGGCTTTCTGGTGCAAAGGCAATTAACAGATTGAAATCTTGTTTCTTTCCTGAAAACTCGAGGTCAACAGGTAGGTCATCAGTTATATCTAACCTTCCGTTCATCTCAATTTCCGCGCCTTCTAAATAAACGGAAGACTTGGTAATTTCTACCGATTGGAGAATGGTGTTGTAAACGAGATTGGTGCGCAATTGTATATTTTTACGGTACACATAGGTGGGCTTGCCATCGTTAATTACATCCAGTACACAGTCGCCGTCGAGTTTGAGTTTTATGGCGTTCTGTGTTTTTTTAAACTTCGCTTCAGCCACTTTTATGTTGGCTTGTATCAATACATTGGTTGATAAATTATTTTTATTAATTACCATGTTATCAATGTGGATGCCCTGGAGATCGATGGTAAATGGTTGGTTTGATGTGTCAATTGCAGTTTCGATGGGTGTAAAGGCACGTACAATATTGTATTCTTGATTTTGATATTGTACAATGTTGATGGCTCCGTTAGACAGCGCTATTTTTTTTATGCTATAGTCCTTGTTTATCATCCGCCATAGATTAAATCCTATATAAGCCTCCTTAGCTTGTAAAATGGCCAAGGTATCTGATGCCTTTGATTCGTAAATTTTTAATCCTTGGATTTTAAACGATATGTATGGAAAATTCTTGAACGGCGTGATGTCGGTTTTATCCACCAAAATCAATCCTTTGTAGCCCTTATTGGCCTCACTAAGGGCTTTTGCTATAATGGCATCTTTTTTAAAATAAATGATGGAGATTGTTAGTATGAGGAGACCCACAATACTTATCAGGGTAAAAAGAAGTATCTTACCAGCGCGTTTAAAGTTAAAGCCGGGCTTTGTTATTTTCAATGCGTTGCTTTTTTGTAAATTTGGGACCATGTGATGGTTTCTACGTTGTTGAAAACATGGATGTGCGCTGGGCAAATGTCTATCGGTTGTCTTGTTCGGCAAAAAGTTTTTGGCCCATGTTCTAGTGGCGTCGTCGTTTGTAGAGGCAATCTCACTGTTGTTGGTAGTGATAGAAGCCGAATGAAGATGCATTTTTAACCATGCGTTGCCGCATGGATGTATTTTGTCCGCTAAATTTTCTGGTTGCCTTTGTGTTTTTGATTGATTTTGTTGTTTTCGAGCTTTTAATAGGCTTGGCGATGCGGTTTTTGCGGAAAATAGCCTTTCGGTAGTGCTTACTTTGGTGTTAGTGCAACGGGTGGGGTAGAGGTGGGTTGTCTATGTATTGCTCAGATGTTTCGGGCTGGTGGCTGCTTTCCCAGTGTTCGGTTTTTTTTAGGGGTTTCACGGTTCGGTGGGTAGGGGGTGCTTAGTGCAGGGTTCTACGGCGCTGCTGTCTTTAAAAATATCGTCGCATGGTTTTTTTAGCCGAATAGGGCTTTTCTTTACCCACTAGTTGGTTATGGCAGTTTACATAAAGGGCATGAAAAATAAACGCAGTTTAGGTTTGGTATTGTTGTTGGTGATTTGGGTGATATGGGCCCAAAGCTGCATGTTTTTTAGAACGAGCGACCGTAAAGCGGGCGCCGATTTTACCGGAAAGGGGATACCGCTCAAGGTGGTTTATAGAACCCTGGGTGGTTATACCATGCATTATGTGCAGGTTGGCGCCGATAGTTTGCCAACCTTGGTGTTCGTACACGGGTCGCCGGGAAGCTGGGACGCCTTTAAAGGTTATTTACAAGATGCCGATTTGCGAGCCAAGTTTAGGCTTATCGCGGTTGATAGGCCCGGCTTTGGGTACAGTAGTTTTGGGGCGGCTTTGAATTTGGAAGCACAGGCGGCATTGCTAAAGGTGCTGCTGCAAGGGTGGCAAAATGGTGCCGCCATGTATTTGGTGGGTCACTCCCTTGGCGGGCCGCTGGTGGTGGAGTTGGCTGCCCAAAAGTCTGCTGGCATTAGTGGTTTGGTGCTGCTTGCTGCCGCTTTAGACCCCGCTTTAGAAAAGCCCGAAAAATGGCGCAAGCTGCTCATGAACAACCCGCTGGAGTATTTGGTGCCTGGCGCCATGCGTCCTTCCAACTACGAACTATGGTATTTGAAAGCCGATTTGATGGCGTTAAAGCCGCGTATGGCTTCACTGGCACTGCCCATTTGGATGCTGCACGGCACCAACGACCAGTTGGTGCCCTATGCCAATGTTGCTTTTGCCCAGCAACATATTGGCGGCAGCTGGCTTAAGGTTACTACGCTTGAGGGCGCCAATCATTTTATTCCGTGGAGCCACTATGCGCAGGTAAAACAAACGTTATTGGCCCTGCCGTTGGTTCCGTAAAGGCCAATTAAGCCGATGCAATTGTTGTTTGTTGGTCTTATTTTAGCCCGAAACACCCTACATTTGCAGCCCCTAAAAGTTGCGGAGGTGGCGAAACTGGTAGACGCACTACTTTGAGGTGGTAGCGCCTGTAACGGGCGTGGGAGTTCGAATCTCCTCTTCCGCACAACAGCGAGGCTCAGGCTTCGCTGTTTTTATTTGATGCACCATCTATCGTAGCAGCCAAAAACATGGACATAACCAGAGCATGAGCAGTAGAATTACTGAATCAAACGATTTGTAGTGGTCGCTATCCAAAAGGACTGTTGTCGCCTTACCCCGGCAGTTCTATTCTAAATGTGGTACCTCTACCCGGCTCGGATTGTTTTACAAAAAGTTTGCCCCTGTGGTAGTCTTCAACTATACGTTTAGACAAGGATAAGCCCAGCCCCCAGCCACGTTTTTTGGTGGTAAAGCCCGGTTTAAATACTCGACCAAGGTTGGCTGCGCCTATGCCTTTACCGGTGTCCGTTATATCTATCACCACGCTTTCGGCCATTGCTTCAATACTGATGGTGATGCCGCCTGAACCTTCAATGGCATCTAACGCATTTTTAAGCAGGTTCTCAAGCACCCAGTCGAAGAGCGTGGGCGAAAGGTGCGCTTCTATGGGTTGCGCTGGTGGTGCATAAACGATGCTTACTTTGTTGGAGGCGCGTTTTCTTATATAGTCGGCCATTACGGCTATTTGGCTGCTCACATTGGCCAGCACCAATTGTGGTTGGCTTCCAATTTTCCCAAACCTGTCACTTACCAACTTTAATCGTTCCACGTCTTTTTCCATGTCGGGCAGCACTTCTCGGGCATCTGGGTTGTCTTTTAGCATTTCTACCCAGCCTTGTAAGCTGGTAAGTGGTGTACCCATTTGGTGCGCAGTTTCTTTGGCCATGCCAGCCCACAGCAGGTTTTGGGTGCTGCGGTTTTGGGTGGTTATCAGCACCGTTATTAAAGCCAAAAACAAAGCCATTACCACTAGTTGCACCAGCGGGTAGTAGCGCACTTGGTTAAGCAGCTTGGTATTGCCGAAGTACACGTTGTATTCGAGCCTTGGCTCTAGCGATATTTGCCAGCGTATGGGTTCGCGCTGGGCTTGTAAGCGGCGCAGCATGGTTGGTAAGTATGTGGCATCGCTTGCTATAGCGGCGGTATCCAGGTTTTTATATTCCACTATCCGCCCTGCACTGTCAGTAGCAATAATGGGTATGTCTTCGTTATTTACCTGTACGGTATTGGCAAAGCTAATGGCATCCGGTTCGCTGGTACTCTGCAACAATTGGCTGGCCTGCACCCATTCTTCTACCCGTTGCCGTTCTTCGGAGCCAATTTTTTTGCTCAAATAGGTAGTGTACCACACAGTGGTGCCCACAATACCCACGGCCAACAACAACAATAATGTGCGCCAGTTTCCAAACCTTGCTAACATGTTGTAAAAATAAGCGCTTGCTGCCACCCGTTTCATAAACCAATCATCCGAAACCATTTTCTTGCCTTTGGGGGTAAAAAATTAAAAAAAGCACTGCCCTTTTATGGCGCACCCTTATTTTTGCATTGCAAATATTTTTTATGGCACAAGATCAATTGCAGGCTCCCCACGACGATCGGGAATTTGGTAAGAACTGGGTAACCACATCAAGGTTTATGTTTTACATGCAGGTGGTGGCCCTTGCCGCATTTATGGCAGGCTGTAGCGGCTTTTTGTACAGCTATGGCTATAAGGGTAAGCCTAAGGTGGCCGTTCCGGAAAGCACCCAATACACCCCAAAATATAAGGTGTAAAAAAATATTTGGCTGCAAAGCAAATGCCCCTATTTTTGCACTCCCAATTCAGAAAAAGTTCTTGAAAATAATTGCTAACCTTACCGTTAGCACATGCGGAAGTAGCTCAGCTGGTAGAGCGCAACCTTGCCAAGGTTGAGGTCGCGGGTTCGAATCTCGTCTTCCGCTCTGATAAAAAACTCCCGATTTGTTCGGGTTTTTTTTTGCAATCCCCTGGTGGTGGAATTGGTAGACACGCAGGACTTAAAATCCTGTTTGCAGCAATGCAAGTGCGGGTTCAAGTCCCGCCTGGGGGACTAAAAATGCACCATCGAGTTATCGAGCAGGTGCATTTTTTTTGCCGCGGCTTGGCTGGTACATTGTATTTTTAACCATGGATGTAAAAATTGAGCCCAGCTGGAAGGTGGCTTTGTTTCCTGAGTTTTCAGCGCCCTACTTTCAACAAATTGTGTTGCATTTGCGCACCGAAAAAGCTTTAGGGCAAACGGTTTATCCCGCAGGGCCGCATATTTTTAGCGCTTTTGCCCACACCCCTTTTCATCAGGTAAAAGTGGTGCTGCTGGGGCAAGATCCTTATCACGGCCCAGGGCAGGCCATGGGTCTTAGCTTTTCGGTGCCACAGGGCGTGGCCATACCCCCATCGCTACAAAACATTTATAAAGAACTGCGCCACGATGTGGGGATGGCCATACCAAAACACGGCAATCTTACCCCGTGGGCACAGCAAGGGGTGCTGCTGCTAAATGCTGCGCTTACCGTTAAGGCCAATCTGGCCAATAGCCATGCCCAAATTGGTTGGCATCAGTTTACCAATGCTGTTATCAGCACCTTATCTCAGCAGCAAACGGGCTTGGTTTTCTTGCTTTGGGGTAGCTTTGCACAAGCCAAGCAGGTGCTTATAGATCAAAGCAAGCATTTTGTTTTAAAAGCACCACACCCATCGCCCCTTAGTGCGCACAAGGGCTTTTTGGGCTGTGGCCACTTTAGCAAAACCAACCAACTGCTGATGCAGGTGGGCAAAAACCCCATTGACTGGCAATTGTAACCATGAGTAACACGCATTCCATTCCATCTCAACCCCGCCTACGCACCCCATCGGAGGTGTACCCGCTGCACAAGCGCATCCTGGGTAGGCTTTGGGCCTGCTGGGGGCTGGTGGTGTTTTTGCCAACCCTGCTTATTGCGGTGGTGCCCATTGGTATTAGTTTTTGGGTGCCCGAGCCGCATGGCATGCGGCTGTTTAAAGCCTCGGCCAAGGCCTGGATGACCGTTTTTTTATACGCCATTGGCTGCCCACTTAAAATTAAGGGCCGGCAAAACCACGACCCCAACAAAAACTATGTGGTGGTTTGCAACCACAGCTCGCTGATGGATGTGCCGCTGCTAACCCCTTTTTTTCCGGGTACAAACAAAACCATTGCCAAAAAAAGCATGGCCAAGGTACCTATTTTTGGTTGGGTCTACACCCGTGGTAGTGTGCTGGTAGAGCGAAATAGCGATGCCAGTCGCCGAAAAAGCTATGAGCAAATGAAAGCCGTGCTGGCGCAGAACCTATGTATGGCCATCTACCCCGAAGGCACACGCAACCGCACCGGCCAGCCGCTAAAGCCTTTTTACGATGGCGCTTTCAGGCTGGCCATCGATACCCAAAAAGATATTATACCCGTTGTGCTATACAATACCGCCAAGGCCATGCCACCGGGCATACCATTTTTTTTATGGCCCATGGCCCTGCACATGCACATTATGCCGCCGGTAAGCGTGGTGGGTACCACGCCCGAAGCACTTAAACAAACGGTTTTTGACGGGATGTGGAAGCAAGTGCAGCAAGGTGCCGTGTAGGTGTTTCGGCGCGGCCTAAGCCTCAAAAAGGGTTAGCTGGGGAACTGGCGGGTGCGGTTAATTCTTAAATCGCGTAGCAATCCGCTTTTGGGGCTAATGGTGATGTTGAAACTGCGAAAAAGACCCACTGGCGTAATGTTTATAGCCATTTGCCAGCAGTGCATTTCGCGAGAAACAAATAAGCTAAGGTTGGCAATGGTTTTTCGGTTTAAATCGTAAAACGTATTACCGCCCATTTTCCAGTTTGGCGAAAAATTAAAATCGCCCTGTAAGTTAATGCTGCTGAAGGTGCGGGTAAAGAAGCCACTGTAATCGGGCTTTATATCGCGGGTAAAATTGAGCGAGTACGATACGTTTATGGTCCATGGTATGTTAAAGTCGGCAAATTCGGCAGGGTTGCTGCGGATATAATCCATTTGTTGCTGCTGCTCTTCGGGTGTTACAAACTGGTCTTTGGGCAAGGCGTCATCACCTTTGGCCTTGTCTTTGTCTTTACTTTTACTCTGAAAGCTGGTGCCAAAACTCAAGCTGCCGGAGGTAAGTCTGCCAATTTTGCCACTGCCGCCCTCCCACATGTACCGGTCAATTCTTCGTCCGCGTTTATCGGTTTGGTAGGGGTCTAAGGTGGTGCTGGCCGTAATGTTCATTTTTTCAAAGAGCGTGGTGCTTGCCAAAATGCTAATGGGGCTTAGCTTAAAAGAATCTACAATAAAATTGTACGATGAATTGAGGGCCAGGTTGTCGAGCAATTTTACTTTTTTGAAGGCGTTGGCACTGGTGTCTTTGCGGTCGCGTACTTTTATCTCCAAGTTGTTTTGCAAGCCAAAATTCATGCCGCCAAAGCGTCCCTCGCTAAAGGCTTGTAAAATACTGCCATCATAATAGCTAAAGCGGTAGGTGTTGCCAATGCTATCTACTTGCACTTCGTAGTAGTCTCTACCCGCCAAATCGGGCTTATAGCTTATGCCAAAAGTGGGCCTAATTACATGCCTTATGGCCCGCAGGTTGCCTTTTTTAAAATTTGCTGTTCCAAAAATGGCCGTAGCCACGCTAATGCTGAAGCTCATTTCGCGACCGGTATAAAACCCTTTTCGCAAGTTGGTATCCACTTTATTAAGCTTATTGTTCCAGCTGCGCTCCACTTTTTGCCCATACCAGCGCTCTTGATAGCTAATGCCCGGCGAAATTTGAAACGGCCCCAGCTGCGGTAAGCTTAAACCAATGGGTATGTTGTGCTGTGCTCCCCACTGCATAGTGTCTATTATTTGCCCTATGTTCATTTTATTGTAGGGGCTATCGCTGCTAAAAAACGAAAACTGATTTTGCAATTGGCCGTTGTAGCCAATCCCCAGCTTTTCGTACCACTTCGACTTTAGCACATCATCGCGGCGCGAAGCCAAGGGGTAAAATGTGTTGGCCGTAAAGTTGACGTTCGGTTACGCTAAGGTTATAGGCACCCTGTCCCCAAGTTTTGGAGTATTGTATGCTCGAAGTAACCTGATTTACAAAGTTAAGTTGATTGTTGTTGGGCACCAGTCGGTTGTAATTTGGGGTGCCGAAATTTACGTTGGCGCCAAAGGTGGTGCCAGGGCGGGCTTTGCTGTCCATGGTGTGGTTCCAGCCAAAATTAAAACTCTGCGTCTTGTTAAAATCCGGGTCGCCTTTAAAGTTTACGCGGGTACTTTGAAAGTTCATGCGTACCGAACCGTTGTATTTGTAGCGCTTTCGGTAGGTGGGCGATGCGCTAATGTTGAAGCCGCCGTAGCTGTAGATATTGGCACGCACCAGCACGTCAATATTATCGCTTAGCACTTTGTAAAAGCCCAAGCCTTCCAGACCCAGCCCAAAGCTTTCGGTTGTGGAAAAGCTGGGGGCCAAAAAGCCACTCTTGCGGCCCTGGCTCAGCGGAAATATACCAAACGGTAGCCCAATGGGGAGCGGCACGTTTTCAAACTCGGGGTACACCACGCCACTAAAGGCCCACTTATTGTTAACCAGTTCCATACGCCGGGCTCTAAATGCAAAGTGTGGCGTATCAAGGTTGCAGGTGGTAAATCTTCCGGCCGCGGCAAAGTAGGAATTCTGGCTGTATTTTTTTATGCGCTCTGCATACACAAACATCTCGCCCTGTTTGGTGTAGGTGTTTTTGGTGAGGCCTTTCTGTGTCTTCATATTAAAAAACATGCTGTCGGCCTCGCTTTCCATATCGCCGTCTTTCAATTTTGGCCTATCTTTTGGCCTGCCCAGGCTGTCTTTGGCAAAATAAGCTTTTACCATGCTTTGCTCGTTATCCAGCTCAATATTGGCCGCGCTTAAATCAAGGGTGCGGTACTGGGTATTGGCCTGTCCATACAGCACAAACTGTTTGGTTACAATGTTTAGCACGCCGCTATCGGAAGCTTTGTAGCGTATGGGGGCATCCAGGCTGTCGGTGGACATGGCCACGTCTAAGGTGTCCACCACGGCCATTGAGGTATCGGGTGTTTTGGCGGTTGCGGCCGGGCTAGGCCGCACCTCTAGTGGCTTAATGTAGGGTGTTTTGCTGGTGTCGATTTTGGGCAAAACGGGGTTGGTTGGCAAAGGCTTTGTTAAAACCGGCTTTTTAGGCAGCGGTTTTTTAACCTGACCAAGCGAAATTTGCGTTATAAACAAGAGTGGAAAAAAGCAACACCAGCACAGCATGGCAATTACTTTATTTTCACGGCGTTTCTTATGCATAGCAGTTATAATGGCGAAAGTAAGATTTACCGCCACCACAGCTGTGAATAATTGCTTAAAACGAGGCGTTGAAGCCCTGCAAGGCTGTTAATTTTGAGCGTTTTTAAACCTATAAAACCCGAACCCTTGGTATGATTAAAATAGTTGGACTGATTTTGCTCTGCTTTACAATGGCAATAAAGGCTGCTGCATCTCCGCCGCAAAAGCCCGGTGTACGCACCATTATTATTGACCCGGGACACGGCGGCATTGATGGTGGCGCCCAAGGGAAAAATACCCGTGAGGCTGTGCTGGCCTTAGAGATTGGCTTCCAATTGCGCAGTTTAATAAATGCCGAGATGCCCGAGGTGAAGGTGCTGATGACCCGCGAAAGCGACGAATTGCCGGGCGGTTTGTACAATAAAAACGCCGCATTGCGCTGGCGGGCCAACTTTGCCAATACCAACAATGGCGATTTGTTCATCAGTATCCACCTTAATGCATCGCCACAAAACCAAAAATACGCCCGCCGCGGCACCGGGGAGTACCGCACCGAAACCTACTACGTATATACCGGCAAGGGCAAAAACCGCAAAAAAGTGGCTAAAACCAGAACCGTGGAAATAACCGAGCGGTATCAGCTTCCGCCCAAGGTGCGGGGTACCATGACGCTAATAGTGGCCAGCAATGCTTATAACCAAAAGGCAAAAGCAGTGGCCGCCAACAGCAATATGAATGAGGTAATGATGGCCGAAATGGGCGAAAAAGACTCCCTTGACCCCGAAATGGTGAACATTGACCCTGTTCTGGCTCGCATTATGCGGCAGCAGTACACCAAGCTTTATTTTCAAAAGAGCCTTTCACTGGCCAACACCGTGGAAGATGGCTTTAACCAACTTGGCCGGTACAGCTTTGGCGTGTGGCAACGCGATTGGGAAGCCATTTGGGTGCTGCAAGCCACGCAAATGCCTGCCATTTTAGTTGAAACCGGCTTTGTAGATCATCCCGAAGAGGAGGCCTACCTGAGCAGTAAAAAAGGGCAGGAAGAAACGGCAAGGGTAATTTTGAATGCCATAAAACAATACAAGCAAGGCGTAGAAACTACACCGCCTGCCGCCGATTCGCTAAAGCTGCCAACCCCACCACTTAACGCCGCCGGACAAGGCAACTAATTTTTGGGCTTCACTAGCCCGCATTGCATTTATTTTGCTGGTATGTTTAAAGTATCAAACGAAACCAAAATTGGCGCCCTTACTGCTGTGGCCATCACCATGCTTATTTTGGGGGTAAATTTTTTAAAGGGTCGAAATTTGACCCGTAAAACCAGCTATTTGTATGCTAAGTTTGAAAAGATAAACGGTTTGTTGGTGGCTAATCCTGTGATAATGAGTGGATTAAGCATCGGTACAGTATATAAAACCGAACCAGCCGATGCCAACCTCAGTGCGGTAATTGTTACCATTAGGCTCGATCAAAACATAAATATTCCCAACAATTCGGTAGCCGAAATAAGCACCAGCTTGCTGGGTTCTGGTAGCTTGGTGATAACCAAAGGCAGCAGCGCCACCTATTTGCAGCCCAACGATACCTTGGCCACCACAAGCGGCGTTGGTTTTTTGGGAGGCATGACGGCTAAATTGGAACCCACCCAAGCTAAGTTGGAAGCTGCGCTGGCCAGCATGGATAGCGTATTGAAAACAGTAAACCAAACGCTAAATACGCGTGCACAGGCCGATTTGCAGCAAACCCTGGCCAACTTTGCCGTGGTAAGCGCTAACCTTACCAAAACCACGGCCGAATTGAATGCACTGATGGCGCCCAACGGCAACATTGCAAAAACCGCTGCCAGCTTGGCCAGCTTTACGGCTGGGCTTGATGATGTAAAAACCAAATTGCCAGCCATTACCCAAAACCTTGAAACCGGCACCAAAAACCTAAGCCAGCTTGATTTGGACAAAACTTTGCGCAGCGTAAACGAAGCACTGGCCAGTTTTAAAGCCACCATTGAAAAGTTGAGCAATTCGGAAGGCACGCTAGGCGCCCTCATGAACGACCGCAAAATGTATAATAACCTTACCAGTACCGTAAACAGCTTAAACCTGCTGCTGCAAGACCTTAGGCTAAGCCCCAAACGGTATATTAACGTGAGTGTTTTTGGCAAAAAAGACAAAAGCGAGCCGCTAATGCGCCCCATGCCTGAAGACAGCCTTACGCAAGAGCAGCGTAAGCAGTAGTCTCGGGTAATGGACCGGAGTTGGGATACCCGTTAGTGGCTGGTTATAAAAATTTCAAAATCGGCCCCAATGGCTTCTAGTTGAGCCGTCAGTCGGTCGGCATGGGTGTCGGTAATAAACACTTGGCCTTTTTTATGTAGGCACACCTCCTGTAGCAGGCTCCACATGCGGCTGCCATCCAGTTTTTCAAACACATCGTCAAGGAGCAGCAGTGGCGCAAAACCTTTGTGCTGTTGCAGCAGTTCAAACTCTGTAAGCTTTAGTGCAAACAGCAGGCTTTTGCGTTGGCCTTGGCTGGCAAACTGCTTAAAAGGCCGGCCCAACAATTCAATTTTTATGTCGTCGCGGTGAATGCCCGTGGTGGTGCGTTGCGCCGCCATATCGCGGGGGCGCTGCTGCTGTAGCAAGCTGGCCATGCTGCCCAGGTGCAGCGGGCTTTCGTAGCTTAGGCCAATGGTTTCGCGGCCTTGGGCTATGCTGTGGTAGTGTGCCACCGCCTGCGGCAAAAACTGGGCAAGAAATGCCTGCCGCTCGGTGTATATGTACTGCGCCCGGCTGGCCATTTGTTGGTCTAGTACATCCAGCAAGGCCATGTTGCCGCCGCCCTGCTCGGCCATTTGGCGCAGCAGGCTGTTGCGCTGCAGCAGCAGTTTGTTGTACTCCATTAGGCTTTGCAGGTACTGCTGGTTAAGTTGGCAAACAAGGGCATCAAACAGTTTTCTGCGCTCTTCGCTGCCACCGGTTACCACACTTACGTCATCGGGGGCAATAATAACTGCGGGCAGCTTGCCTATATGTGCTGCCATGCGGCTGTAAACCTCGCCCTGGCAAGCCACCTCTTTTTTTCCCGTTTCGCGCAAAATGGCGGTTACGGGTGTTTCATGCAGCAGCGGGTGGCTAAACTGCCCTTCAATTCTAAAACCGGCCTGGCCCTGCTGCACCAGCTGCGCATCGGCAGCGGCAAAGTAGCTTTTGGTAAAACACAGGTAGTAAATGGCATCCAGCAAATTGGTCTTTCCCGATCCGTTGGGCCCTGCTATGCCCACCACTTTTTTGCTAAAGCGGTGGGTTTGATACCCATAGTTGCGAAACTGGGTAAGATTAAGTTGCTGAAGTTGAAGCATGCCTGGCGCAAGGTAGCACATCTGCCGCTGGTGCAAATGCTGGATAAAGGGCTGGCTGGTGCGCAAGGGCGGTTGGCCGCACACCGCTAGAGCATAAGTTGCCAACTGGGGCAATATTTTGGACGCTTGCAAATAATCTTTACCGTGGTGGCGTTATTGCAGCATCCGGTAAAACAAATGCCCTTAAAACTGATGATGTGGATGCGTTGCATTAGGCTTGCGCCCATGCTGGGCTTGCTGCTTGCCGCCAGCCAGCTACCAACTTGTGTGCTTGCACAGCCACAGGTGGCGGCCATTATGCGCAAGCCACCATTGCGCTTGCCATTTTACCCCATGCCCACAGCGGGCAGCCGCCACACGCTGCTTACCATGAAGTTTGCCAGCAACCAGTGGCTGGATACCAGTGGCTTGGCCCTGCTGGAAGGTGCCACTGTTTTGGCGGTAGATTTGGTGTTTACCGATTACCCGGCGCACCTTGATTTGGTAAGTCTTAACACCAGCCGTTTTAAGGCCCTATTTGCCCGACTACCCATGCTGGCAAATGACCCCAACATAGCCTTTGATGTGGTGCGGCAAATGGATGGCAACACCAAAGAGGCCGCCGCGGGCATGATGCACGGTTTTGTGGTACACTACCGGCCCGCACCACAGCCCACCGATGTTGATGATGAACGCTACATTGTAAAAATGGCAGTGCCGCCGCGCCCCAGGCCTAAACCACCCGATGGTGCAAAACCCAAGGTGCGCCATTGGGACTATAAATATCGATCAACCGCCGATGCCACCGGCATGAGCGATACTGGCACCCACTATGAACCGCCTGGCATGCGCGACTCGGCCTTTTACAACAGCACCAAGCGCCAGCAGTGGCAGCAAATGGTGGTGGTGGCCGATGTTACTGGCAGCATGGCGCCCTACAACCGCGATTTGCTGCTGTGGTTGCAACAGCACGAAAAAGACAACCGCTTAAAAGCTGTGGTGTTTTTTAACGATGGCGACCAAAAGGCCGACCGCGATAAACAATTGGGCCGCACCGGTGGCATTTATGCGGGACGCTACAATAATATTTTTGATGCTACTGGCTTAATGCAACAGGCAAAAAGACACCTTGGCGGCGATTTTGCAGAAAATGATTTGGAAGCACTGTTGGCAGGTGAGGCGCTTTGCGACGATAGCAGCCAACTGGTGTTGCTGGCCGATAGTTGGGCTCCCGTACGCGATTTGGAGTTGGTAACCCGGCTAAAAAGGCCCGTGCGGGTAGTGGCCTTGGGTGGCAATTTGGGGCTGCACCCCGACTATGTTACCATTGCCTTGGTTACAGGTGGCAGTCTGCACTTCTTAAACCAAGATATTTCGGATTTTACCGAACTAAAAGCAGGTAAACCAATGACCATACGCCAAAAAACCTACGTGTGGGATGGCGTGCGGGTGGTGCGGAAATAGCCGCAAAGCTGGGGCAATGGGCTTGATTGAGCCACGCTTGGCAAGTGAGGAATGGCCGGATTTGTTTGGCCTTAGCTGCTGAAAAAGGGAAAGCAATGCCCTGATTTGTGTAGCATCGAACACATTAACGCACCAAAAAAACAGTGTTTGCCAGCCACCGCTTAAACCATGGCAACATTCTGCATAGCGGTTAACGCATTTTTTAGCCATCGTTCCGCCCCCATTTTTTATTAACTGCCCAAAACTGAACCCTAGAACATATTGCAGAACAAACGGCGGCTGTGGACTTGCGCAAAAAACTACCCTGCGGCTGCAGCCCGCCACCCCGAAAAAGCCATCAGCATGCGTTTTTTTACACCAAACGTCTAGGCAACTGGTTTTTTCTGAGGGAGGTACGGCGGAGTTGGTAGCACGGCAGCGGGCGCAAAAAAATACCTTAGTTTGGGTATTTGAAAAACCATGGTAATTGATGAAGTTTGTGCATCGAATCTTTAAAATAGAGTGGTATGAAAAGTAAGCATATCGGGTTCAGATGTCTGTATCTGATGATGGTATTTCCACTATTTGCGCTTTCGCAAGGCAATTTAAATCTGTCGAGGCAGTGGGGAACCTACTATGGAGGGCCCCGCCGCGATGAAATACACGCCATTGCTGCCTTTGGCCAAAACGCGATTTATGCTGCCGGATGGACACAAAGCGACGGGGCTAATGTAATTTCCTCGACAGGCGCCCATCAGGTAAGTAGGGGTAGTACCAGCACGGGCAGCAGTGGCCGCGATGCCATGTTGGTAAAATTTGATGGCAATGGGGTTCGGCAATGATGTGTATATGGTTGGCAAAACCCTAAGCGGTTCGGGCATTGCAACTGCTAACGCTCATAAAACGGGTACCGTGAGCTACGATGCATTCTTAGTAAAATTTAATGCAAGCGGTGTAAGGCAATGGGGTACTTATTTTGGCAGTGCGTGGCAACCGGAGGAAGGAGTGGCGTTATGGGTGGATAAAACGGGTAGCATTTATGTAGTGGGTAACGCAACCGGTAGTACTGAGGGTGTGGCAACGGCCAATGCGCATCAAGAAACCATAGGTGCACAAACCGATGCTTTTGTTGTAAAGTTCAACAGCAGCGGGGTGCGGCAGTGGGGTACATTTTATGGTGGCGCTGGCAACGATTTTGCTACTGGTTGCACTACGGACAACGAAGGAAATGTTTTTATTTGCGGAAACACCACAAGCCCTACAGGAATCGCTACTGGTGGCAGTCATCAGCCTGCGCAGGGTAGCGTTGTTGAAACTGACGCTTTCCTTGTAAAATTTAATAGCGAAGGGGTTAGGCAATGGGCAACTTATTACGGTGGTCTTAACAATGATAATGCGGGCGCTTGTGTCGCAGGTTTTAATGGGGATGTTTATCTCACCGGTACTTCGAATAGCTCAACAGCTATTGCCACAGCCACTAGCCACCAACCCACCAAGGTGGGCAACGACACCAATGGAGATGCATTTCTTGCTAAGTTTGATGCAAATGGTACACGACAATGGGCCACTTACTATGGGGCAACGGGTTTAGATGCCGCCCTTGCCATTAGGCTAAACGCCGAGGGCGATGTTATGATTGCTGGTGGTAGCAACAGCGCAACTGCCATTGCTTCGGCAAACGCATACCAAACAGCGGTAGGTGGCAACGGATTGCCAACAGACGGATTTTTTGCAATTTTTTCGCCTGCAGGTACACGGAAATATGGCAGTTATTATGGCGCTCAGTTTGATGATAACGCCACCGCTGTATGCTTTGATGGCCAAGGCAGTATTGTTTTGGCTGGCAGAACGTTAAGCAGTGGCGGCTTGCTGGCAAGCCCCAATGCGCACCAGGTTAGTTTTAATGGTGACGATAACAGCTCATCTTCTGGTTTTTACGATGGCTTCGTCGTAAAATTCTCTTCGGCTGCATCCTGTGTACTCGATGTACTTGTTACGGTATCAAGTGGAGCAAGTTTTACCGTTGCTAACGGCAAAAGATTGCGCATTAATGGGAATTTAATTATTCAATAAATGCGGTTGTTTTATCTGCCACTTGTTCTGAAATGTTATAATGACCCCTCAAAAATTGGAAGTGGCGCGCAGGCATTTTTTTAGTCGAATTTCTATACTTAGCCAAACCTGTACGTGCATTGGTTATTGATTGTGCACCGGAGTTTTTATGCTATTGTTCATGAAAACCAATAAGCATGCAGGCGAAGAAATATTACGGGGATAGCAGACCCTGAAAAGTAGATATGGGTTATGTTAGCCAGCTTCTATTCAACCTGCTAATTACAAAATGCTGGGCGATTAGCAACTTACACCACAACCTTTTTTGGCCAAAACAAATGGGTGTGCCACAGCACAAATGGCCAGTTTATTGTTTAATATGCCTACTTTGCCGCATCACCCGCATAGCATGGCTTACAAATTCACACCCATAAAAATAAAGATTTACACACAGACCGCTGCTGGCGGTATGCGTAGCCGCTTATGCTTGCTTGCACTTACGCTTTGTGCCCTGCTTTGGTGCGGTGGCGGGTGGGCACAGGAACCCATTTTTAGGCAAATTACGGCCGATGATGGGCTAAGCGACAATGAGGTTTACGACATGCTGCAAGCTAAAGACGGGGCCATGTGGTTTGCCACCAACCTTGGTATTTGCCGCTTTAATGGCAACTTTTTTAAGTATTATGCCAACCCTACGCAGCGTAGCAAGGCTGCCACCGGGCTGCACCAAGATGATAAAGGAAGAGTGTGGGCATTTAATTTTTTTGGCGAAGTATTTTATGTGGAGGGCGATAGCCTAAAGATGTTTGAGGCATTTAACTCCGCCGAAACCGACAATCAAATTTCCATGGCCTGGAGCCCGCAGAACAGCGCATTTGTAATAACCACTAATGCCTCCATTTACCACTACAAATATATTGGTGCAGGTGCTGGCAACCAAAGTGGCTTTTCGTTGGTACAACGCTGGCCTATACAAGCCACGGATGCATTTTTCGACAGCAAAAACCGCTGCTGGATGCTGGGCCGCCAAAACTTAAAAAAAGGTGCGTTGATGTTGCAAGGCAACCAACTGCAAGCCATACCCCTGCAAGAAGGCCCCAACGTAAACAATCCACAGCTTCAGCAACTGCTGGAGCACAATGGTGATGTGTTGATGGTGGATAAAGTACAGCAGCAGATTTATAGGTTTAACGGCCGCTTTTTTGAGCCTTTTAAGACATTAGAAAAAGTGGCATTTGTAAACTTTATACAGCCTGCTAATGGTGGCGAAGCTTACTTGCTTACAAGGCAAGGGGTGTGGCGTGTAGGCCCGCAGTGGGATGTTAAGCCTGCTTTTCCGGCTGCAAACGGCCACAACGTATCCAAAGTGCTGGTGGATAAGGAAGGCAATAGCTGGATTTCGACCTTGGATGCCGGCGTGATTTTACAGCCTAACACGCCTTTGAAAACCTGGAATGACTTTAATGCCTTGGTGGGTAGCGAAAAGGTAACCACTGTATGCAATGGGCCCAATAGCCAGCTACTGCTTGGCTTTGGCAATGGTAAGCTTGCGCTTTTTGAACCCACCCATGGCAAGCTTACGGTCCTGTTTTCGCCCAAAACACCCGGCCAAGTAAGTGTGCTGAAGTATCTGCCCCAGCTTAATTTGGTTTGTTGGCACAGCAACATTACGTATTCGGCCTGGCTGCTGCCCCAGTTTAGCTTATGCCGGCCCATTTGCTATGGTGCACTAAAAGATGTGGATTGGGTGAGCCAGGCCAGCGCTGCCATTGTTAGCACGGGCAGCGGGTTAGAAGCCGCCAACCTTGCTACGCTTACACAGCCATCCAAGTCCGGTTTTAAACCCACTGTACTTAACCTGCCGCCGTTTAACAAGCGTACACGGGCTGTGGCCTGGGATTCGGCTAGCCAATCGGTGCTGGTGGGCAGCAAAGAAGGGCTTGGCGCTATACGTGGCGGTAGCTATGACAGCATTACAATGCTTGCCACACAGTTGTACGCCACAGCATTTGGTAAAATACCGGGTGGCTTGCTGGTGGGCACTACCAACAGGGGTTTAATTTTACTGCGGCGTGCCGACAGCGGCTTTACGGCGCAAAAAACAGCCATTACCGATAATGTGCTGCATTTGGCGGTGGCCTATCCCCACGCCTGGGTACATACCGACCGTGGCTTAAAGTACTTGAACCTGCTGAGTGGACAAGTACAAACTTTGAATAAAAGCGATGGATTGCCTACTTCGCAAGTAAATGGCATTGCCATTTTAAACAACAGCCTGTTTATAGCTACGCCATTGGGACTTACCACCTATCCCTTGCAGGGCAGCACCACGCAGGGGGGGATGCCCGCCTTTCCGCTGGCCATTAAAAACATTTCGGTAAATGGTGTGGCCACGCCATTATTGGGCTTGCTAACCCTAAAGCACTACCAAAACCGGCTGCGCATTGAGGCCGAAATGCCTTCATATAAATCGGCCAATGGTATGCAGTTTAGGTATAAAATAGGTGCGGTCGATAGTGCCTGGCGCACCAGTAAAGACGGTATAATTAATCTTGATCAGCTACAGCCGGGTCGCTACGATGTTCACATTGCCGCCACGGGCTACGATGCTATTGGTGCTCTGGCTGCTCAACACGTCATCATCAACATTGCCCCACCTTTTTGGCAGCGTTGGTATTGGTACACCGGCATTGTGTTACTAATGGCGGGTGTGGCGGTGTTTTTAATGCAACAGCGCTTAAAACGGTTAAAGAAAATAGCATTGGAAAAACTGGAGAAGCAACGTTTAAATGCATCTTTAAAACGCAGCATGCTCACCAGCATTAAGGCGCAAATGAACCCGCACTTTATTTTTAATGCCCTCAATACCATTCAAAGTTTTATTTACAGCAACAATAAAAAAGAAGCCAATGCTTATTTGGCCAAGTTTAGCCATTTAATGCGTATGGTGCTGGAAATGAGCAACCATGAAACCGTGCTCTTAGAGGAGGAAATAAAGGCACTAAAACTTTATCTTGAAATGGAGCGGATGCGGTTTGATGATACCTTGGAGTTTGGCTTTGAAGTTTCGGCGGGCATTAAGGCAGGCCATATTCGCATACCCAGTATGATAGTGCAGCCGTTTGTAGAAAATGCCATAAAGCATGGATTGCTGCACCGAAAGACCCAGCGGGAACTGCTGATAAGCTTTACGCTGCAAGAACAGGGGAGTTTGCTAAAAGTAACCATTGACGACAATGGCATAGGCAGGGCAAAAAGCGCCGAGCTGAACCGACGGAAGAACAGCCAGTTTCAGTCGTTTAGTTCCATGGCCAACCAAAAGCGGTTGGAGCTGCTCAATATGGATCGTAAAGAACCCATTGGCCTTACGTATATTGATAAAACCGACCAACGCGGCAATGCCTTGGGCACCACCGTAGAAATCAGTATTCCGGTAAGGCAGGCCGACCAAAAGCCCCATTGGTGAAGCTAAAAGCCCATTTGGTAAAAAAACCGCTACGCATGGCCTACAGTTTTACATCTTCGTAGCCCCTTTATTTTGCCCCTTAAAATTTATTTACCACCTTGAAAGCTTTAATTGTAGATGACGAGCGGCACGCCCGACAGTTGATAAGAGCCATACTAACCGATATGTGCCCGGATGTAACAATTGTGGGCGAAGCCGAAGACTTGGCGGAGTGCGTGAAGCTGGTACACAAGCACCAGCCCGACTTGCTGTTGCTTGACATTGAAATGCCGGGTCACAGTGGCCTGGAAATTTTAGACTTTTTTGATGCCGACGACATTAACTTTCATATTGTGTTTACCACGGCTTACAGCGAGTATGCCGTAAAAGCCTTTGAGGTAAGTGCTGTGGACTACCTGCTAAAGCCCCTGGAGGCTGAAAGTGTAAAAAAGGCCATAGACAAAGTGGCAAAGCGGCTACAGCGAAAAGACGTGATTGATTATGGCCAGCTTACCCGAGCCTTAGGGCAGCAGAGTCCGGCCCAACGCATGGCCATCCCCGATGGGCACGAATTGATTTTTATTGATACCAACGACATTTTGTATTTTGATGCTGAGGGTGCGTACACCCACGTTTTTTTGAAGAACAACAAAAAAATTACCACCACTAAGAAGCTCAAGTTTTTTGAAGACAGACTGCAAAGTCATCCGTCGTTTGTGCGGATTCACCGGGGCTACCTAGTTAATATGAACCATCTGGTGAAATATACGCGGGCCGATGGTAGCCTTGTGGAAATGTCGAACGGTACCATGCTGCCGGTAAGCCGGGAGAAAAACGCTTTTTTACTGGAAAAAATGGAGGCGCTTTAATACTTGGTTCTGGGGTAAATTGCTATAAATGCACCGTCTGTAAGCGCATTGGCCCCAGCAAAAATTACAGTTCGTGAAGTAAAACTGCATTTTAATGAATTGGGGAAGGCATAGCTCTTCTACGGTTGGTACTCTTGCCAACTAAAATAGTGATATGACCGCAAAAATTTTAAACTCATCCGTTTTGCAAGCGGGGGCGGCTGTTGGCAACAGCAGCCAAGCGAAATCAAAGGCCGACCAAACCATCTGTCGTTTAAATAGAAGCCTTGCGCTGACATTTGTATTTGGGCTATCGTGCCTAGTTGCCGCAGCTCAAGTTCCCAGCATTACTAGCTTTACACCCACTTCGGGCAGTGCAGGTACCAGTGTTACCATTACCGGTACAAATTTCAATGCCTCCACTGTAAACAACGCTGTTTATTTTGGCAAAGTAAGAGCAACTGTAAATAGTTCTACAGCTACACAAATTGTTTGTACAGTGCCATTTGGCGTAATTGCCAGCCCCATAAGTATTACCAACACCAGCACCAGGCTGCAAGGCAAAAGTTTGGCTTGGTTTAAACCTACTTTTGGTGCGTCCGCATTATCTGCTACCAGCTTTAATACTATCGTTTCTACAAGCCTTGGTGTATCAGCCAGTCCAAAATTGGTACAGCTAGCCGATATAAATAATGATGGCAAACTGGATATAGTAGCACAAAGAAACACAGGCCAGTCTTTGGTTGTAGCACGAAATACATCCGGCACTTCAGTAACTTCTTTTGCCGCCGCAGTAACCTTAGGCGGTGGTACAGGCGGTACAGATATGTTTATGGAAGATGTAAATGGAGACGGCTTGCTTGATATAGCCCAAAGCTATGATGCTTCTATAAGGCTGTCGCCCAATACCAGTTCCGGACCGTATAGCCTTGGCCGATTACAATAAAGATGGTAAACCCGATTTGTATGCCACCAGCGAAGCAAGTGCTACTTATGCAAACTCCTATTTATACACACAACCAAATACCAGCACAGGTGGCACCACAACTTTTGGAAGTTCAGCATTGGCCGTGCAGTTTAGTGCTAACCAGCGTATGTGGGAGTGCGGTGTAGCCGATTTTGACGGTGATGGTTGGGATGATTGGGCTTCGGTAGAAACCAATGGAAGTGCACTGCGGGTAAGCCGAAATGTAAATGGCGTTTTTTCTATTGGTAACACAATAAGCGTAGCATTATCTACTGGCTCACCACAGGCGGGCAGAATGTGCGTTGCCGATGTAGATGGCGATGGCAAGCCCGACATTTTGGTACAAACAGATGCCGGCGGCGGCGATGTGCGGATACTGAGGAATACCAGCACATCGGGCAGCATCAGCTTTGCTGCCGGTATTATGTCTTTTACCAGCATTCTTAACAAAAGATATTTTGCAGTGGGCGATGTAACCGGCGATGGTAAGCCGGATGTGGTGATTGCAATTTTTGGAGGAACGAATACCATTGAAGTGGTGCCAAATACTTCTACTGCAGGTAGCATTAGCTTCGGCACTTCTGTAGGCTTTACTGGTTTTGGTGCTACCGATGTAGCCATTGGCGATGTAAACGGCGATGGCCGTGCAGATATAGTGACCATTCAAGGCGAATCATCGCCAAGGGCCAATGCGGACATTTTTATTAATAATATGGTACCCGCAGCTTCGCCCACCATCACCAGTTTTACGCCCGCTAGTGGCCCGGTTGGTACTTCGGTAACTATTACGGGTACCAACTTTACCGGCGCTACGGCTGTAAGTTTTAACAACACTGCCGCTGCTGCTTTTACTGTAAATAGTGCCACGCAAATAACTGCTACTGTGGCATCGGGTTCCACCACAGGTTTAATACGGGTAACCACACCGGGTGGCACAGCAGTTTCGGGCACCAATTTTACGGTATCCGCACCTGCACCTGCCGCAACCATTACCAGTTTTACACCCACTAGCGGGCCGGTAGGTACCCAAATCGTAATTACAGGTACTGGTTTTACAGGTGCCACAGGGGTATTTATTGGTGCTGGTGTTACAGCTGCCAGTGCCTTCACGGTAAACAGTGCTACGCAAATAACGGCCACTGTTGCCCCGGGAACCAGCAGCGGGGCGGTAAGCGTGGTCATTCCAGGTTTTATGGCATCCTCTACCACCAACTTTACAGTTACTGCTGCTGTACCCACCATCGCCAGTTTTACGCCCACCTCTGGCCCGGTTGGCACTTCGGTAACCATTACAGGTACCAACTTTACAGGTGCCACGGAGGTATCCTTTGGTTTTACTTTAGCCGCTTCTTATACTGTAAACAGTGCTACACAAATTACAGCCACCATAGCCCCGGGAACAGGTACGGGTCAGGTTCGTGTAACAGCCTCAGGAAGTGTGGCGGTTTCCAGCGCTAATTTTACGCCTACTGGCCAGCCCACTATTACAAGTTTTACACCAACTAGCGGACCTGTGGGAACAACGGTTATTGTTACCGGTACCAACTTCACTGGAGTAACAGCCGTATCTTTTGGTAACACGCCCGCAGCCTCTTACACGGTAAACAGTCCTACTCAAATTACAGCCACTGTAGCTACCGGAACAGTAAGTGGTAGCAGTGTCAGAGTAACCGCTTCGGGATACATGGTTAATTCCAGCACTACTTTTACGGTTACTGCAGCGGCTATCCCTACCATCTCAAGTTTTACACCCACATCTGGAGCCATTGGCACATCGGTAATCATTACAGGTGCCAATTTTACCGGCGCAACTGCAGTAAGTTTTAACAATACCGCCGCTGCTTCTTACACTGTAAACAGTGCTACCCAAATAACGGCTACCGTAGCCACGGGCACAACTACCGGTGCAGTACGTGTAACAGCCTCAGGAAGCACAGCCGTTTCGGCTAGTAACTTTACAGTAACCCCTCCTGCACCCACCATCACCAGTTTTACTCCTACGAGTGGCTCAGCCGGTACAACTGTAGTTATTTCAGGTACCAATTTTACAAATGCCTCCTCAGTATCAATCAATAATATTGCCGCTATTGGATTTTTGGTAAATCCTGCTGGCACACGGATACAAGTCGATGTGCCAGTAGGTGCTACAACCGGCGCTGTACGTGTAACCACACCGGGTGGTACGGCTACTTCGGCCACCAACTTTACAGTAACCGCCAGTAATGCACCAGTCATTACAAGCGTTGATAACAATGTTTATACTGGTATAGATGCCTTTATTAATGGACAAAATTTAGCCAATCCTACTAGTATTACCTGTGGCGGTATTGCGCTACCCATGGCCAACATTGTTTCTTCTGGATCTACTTTCATTAGAGTTACCATACCTGCCAGTTGGCCAATAGGCACCAACCAGTTGGTGGTAACCACAGCCAATGGCCCTAGTAATGCCATGCCACTAACCATTACCCATCACGTGGATAATTATAGACCCGGCAGCGGTGCCTACGCTGGCTTTGTGGTTGCTATGAATGGTACAAGGCTTTCTACCGTAAGTGCCGTAACCATTGGTGGTGTGGCAGCCAGCTTTACCGTGGTTAGCGATACCCGCATAAATGTAACGGTACCCAACTTTGGTGCAGCATTGGGCGATAAGGCCGTTACAACCACTACGCCAGCTGGTGGAACGGTTGCAGGGCCTTACCCGTTGCGTGTTATTGCGGCCACAGGGCCCATTATCACTGCCATTTCACCCCTATCGGGTCCGGTGGGTTCTGTAGTAGCCATTGATGGGAAATGCCAACAGAATTAATGCAACCGTGCCAGCGGGGGCACAATCAGGATTCTTCGTTGGAGTCATAAATACAACAACGGGTACATTATCCGACGATCAGTTTACCGTAACGGCTGGCGCCACCATTAGCAGTGTAAGCCCTATGAGTGGTGCCCCGGGTACGCAAATTACCATTACCGGTACCGGCTTTGGTGCAGTTACCGGCGTAGTGGTGGGGCATGCTGCCGCAACCATCAACTCTCAAACGGCCACTCAAATTGTATGTACAGTTTCGGCTGCCGCTTACACGGGCCCCATTGTGCTTAGCGGCGGTTTTGGCACGGTGCAATCAACCAACCGGTTTACCATTATCAGGGCCAATGTTATTGAAGCCTGCGCTGGTAGTGCATTTAGTTTGCACGCTAGCGGCGGTGGCACTTACCAATGGCAAATAAATAACGGCACTGGTTGGACAAATCTTACCAATGGCGCGCCAAGTGCTGCCAATGGCGTTACCACGTCTCGCATGGACTATTCAACGTTCAGCAGTGCACAGAGTGGAGACAGGTTCCGGTGTCTGGTTAATGGAACGCCCAGCACCGAGTTTACCCTACGTGCTAAAAATGTGTTTTTAGGTGCCGCTAATGGTGTGTTTGATGTGGCCAGTCAAGGCAACAACAATTGCAACCAGCCATTTGATGCCTATACCGATTTGGTATTACCGCCTAACAACAGTACGCCCTTCTTTTTGCAAACACCGCTTACCATTCGAAGCCTTCTAATTTCCCCTAACACCCGCTTTAATGTAAGCCCAAACACAACCCTCATTATTACTGCCCGAAGGCCATAGTGAACAGCTGCCAAGTTTTAACATCACACCCGCTCACCAGTCCCCGGATGCAACCTTGCAAACGGGGATTTTTTTTTAAATGGTTTACCACAGCCGAATAGGCCTCCGGGTAATGTTGGGTCTTCTAAAATCTAATAAAAAGGCACAGCCATGTTGTGATGGAGAGTACCACTCAGTTTGTGATACCTCATGGCCCGTTATGCAATGTTTTTAATGCTTTATGGGTTAGCTGTAATGGCTGAAAAAGGCGTCGTGGCAGGGTTCAATAGTCTTTTGTATTTGTTGCTAGGGAGTAACCGGCATACGCACCGACTCCATTGCCAATATTTGATGCTTCTACATTCCAACGCTATTGATTACAATTGGTAAAACTTTAAATTTTTAAGTGCCACTTTGCTGTGCATTTGCACCATTCAACCGCCGAGCAATATTTTCACCGTTGGTTTTGTAGTCGTTTTTGTGCTTGAGTTACAACTAAAGTTCGTGTAAAAGTTTATGTTGAAAGCACAGATTCAGGGCTTTAAGGTCACCGCCGCATTGCTTTCTGTAATCCATTTCTTTATGGCATCGTCAAGGGCGGCTTGCGATGCGGTTGTAATATTTGCCAAGCGATAATCCCGGTTTTCTTTAAAACTTTTCCATCGCCACTCAAACTGATTATTGGTGCGGTGAAGCCCACTTTCGTACCACCACGCCGTGTACAGCGTAGCGCCCTTTTTTTCT
>RDXD01000115.1 GCA_004292575.1 Bacteroidota bacterium | reverse complement strand
TCTCATCTACTATTTTTTGAAGCCCATCACAAGCACATCATCAGTCTGTGTCCTTGTGCCTTTCCAAGCATCAAAAACGCGCTGAATTTCTTTTTGCTGGGCTTGCATGGGCAGATGACTTATGCTGTGGAGAAGCTCACGGAAACGTGGCTTCGTAAATTTTTTGTCCTCCTCACTGCCAAACTGGTCGCGGAATCCATCTGTGGACATATAAAACACATCTGTAGGCAAGATGTCAAGCTCAAACTGTTCGTATTGCTTCTTGCCTGCGTACTGCGAACTGCCGATGGGATATACCGAGCCTTTCACTTCCTCCAGCTTGCCTGCCCGCACATAAAAAAGCGAGCTACGCGCCCCTGCGAAAGACATTTTATTGGACGTATCACAGAAGCGAACGATAGACAAGTCCATGCCATCTTGAGTATTACGGTTTTCGGTTTGGTCTTGTTTGAGCGCTTGACGAATTTTTTGGTCAAGGCGCGTAAGGATTTCTACGGGTTCTGTGATATTTTGCTCGTTCACGATTTCGTCCAAAAGCGAAATACCCATCACGACCATGAACGCGCCCGGTACGCCATGCCCTGTGCAGTCCACGCAGGCAAGTATCATTTGTCCCTGAATCGAGGTGTACCAATAAAAATCGCCACTCACAATGTCTTTGGGGCGATAAAAAATAAAAGCGTGGTCTGCATATTGCTCAAAGTCGCTCATGGGAGGCAGGAGTGCTTCCTGAATCCGTTTGGCGTATTTTATGCTGTCGATGATGTGCTGATTTTGGTTTTCTATCTTTTCGTAAGCCTTTTTGAGTTCGGTATTGCGGAGTTTTTGGATTTCTGTTTCATGTAAGGCTTGTATCGTTTTGAGTTTAGCGTTACTTTCATCACCTGCTACCGAGCTTTTGAGTTCTATGTATTTCTCAAGGGCATCTAAGGCTTCTTGCGGTTGGTTATTTTGCTTATAAATGCCTGATATGACTTTGTAAGCTCTTACAAGTTTTGGCTTCGAGTTGATGCTTTGGGCTATGCGGATAGCTTCATGGAGGTGTGAAAGGGCTATGTCTGTAGCTTGCCTGCCCCCATGCACGACTGCGAGGCTGATATAGCAAGAAATGATGCCTTGTAAAATGTCATGCTCTTGCCTGATATGCAGACTTTTTGTCAGATATTCTATAGCTTTGTTGGGTTGATTCAGTTTGTCATAGATTACACCCAAATCATGTAAATTGCGGGCTTCTACCTGTGTATTTCCTATTTCTTGGCTGATTTCTAAACTTTGGTAGTGGTAATAAGTAGCTTTTTCATAGTCTTTCATAGCAGAGCTAACACTGCCCAAACCCGCTATAGCAGTCGCTATGCCTGTTTTGTCGTGCATTTCTCCAAATATTTGCAAAGCCTCTTGGAAGTTTTGGTAGGCAAGGTCATTTTCGCCACTTTCCATGTAGTAGTTGCCGAGCATATACGTCCCCACTGCGAGTGCCTGCAAATGATTGTGCTTTCTGCCCAGCTCAAGCCCCAGTAGCATATCCTCAAAGCCTTGCTCATAATCGCCTATTTGCAGGTTGCAACCACCCCGCAAAACGTACCCAATGCACTTTTCATACTCATTCGATAGGTCATCAAAAATCTGCAAAGCGCGGTCTATCAATGGGATAGCGCGGTCTATTTGATTTTGGGCAAAAGTAAAGAAAGCCAAAAAAGCCAAACTTCTGCCTATGCCAAGCTGATAGCCCGCATTTTCGGAGAGGTCAAACGCTTCTTTGGCACATTCACGTGCCATTTTAGCATTGCCGAGTCTGATTTTCCAACATTTATCCAAAAGCCAATCTATTGCTTCTATTGTGCCAAGTTGTGGAGGTGCGTGCATAAGTCTGTCTATTTTTGTAACTATAAGAGAGGGCAAATTTTATGCCTAAACAAAACTAAAATAAAAATCTGAACTCACAAAAAATATTCACAAAAAAGTATTAACTTTGCAGTCCTTTTATTGGGTTGAAAACCGCCAATTATGACAAACGAAACAGCCGAGCAAGAACAAGACTGCTATGTGATTTGGGAGAGTTGCCTCCGCATTATCCGTGAGAACACTACTCCCGATGCCTTTATGACATGGTTTGAGCCTATCATACCACACAGCTTTG
>RDXD01000114.1 GCA_004292575.1 Bacteroidota bacterium | reverse complement strand
ACTTATCGCAAGTCGTGCGCCCCTCTCTGCCAATGGCTCGCAGTTGCCCGAAACTTTGAACGTAGCAATGGCTTTTGTGATGGGTGCGGCAAATAACGCCATCACTTCTTTTGCGGGACTTACTGAAGGCTCGGCAAACTTGATACTTTCTTTTGGCAATCAGCACCTCAAAGACACTTACCTGCCCAAAATGTATGCAGGCGATTGGCAGGGAACGATGTGCTTGACTGAACCGCAAGCGGGTAGCTCATTGCATTACATCACGTCTTCAGCCTCTCCTACCAGCGAAGAGGGCAAATATAAAATCAAAGGACAGAAAATCTATATCACAGCAGGCGACCACGACCAGACAGACAACATAGTCCACCTCTATTTGGCAAAAATAGATGGCGCACCTGCAGGTACAAAAGGCATTTCACTTTTTGTAGTTCCCCAAAAACGCATAGAAAATGGACAACTCGTGCCAAATGATGTAAAAACTATCGGCATTTTCCATAAAATGGGACAAAAAGGCGCACCCGCCGTACACATCGAGGCAGGTACGAATGACGAATGTTTTGGTTGGTTGGTAGGCGAGCCGCACAAAGGTTTGACGTATATGTTCCAGATGATGAACGAAGCACGCATAGGCGTAGGCACTACAGGCGCGTGTATCGCTTCTGCCGCGTATTATGCCGCGCTTGAGTACGCCCACGAACGCCCACAAGGTCAATCACTGAACATCAAAGGACAAGACCCGAACGCACCCCAGACGCACATCATCAATCACCCTGACGTGAAGCGTATGTTGCTTTTCCAAAAATCTATAGTAGAAGGTTCGCTTTCGCTTGTGATGCAAGGCGCGAAATATGCGGACAAAATTCACTCAACTGAAGGAGAAGAAAAAGAAAAATACCAACTTTTGCTTGACTTCCTTACGCCTATCATCAAGACCTTTCCTACCGAAATGGGGCAACAAGCCGTAAGCTCAAGCCTGCAAGTGTTTGGTGGTGGTGGTTTTTGTGAAGACTTCCCTTTAGAGAAATTGTACCGCGATATTCGCATCACGACTATCTATGAAGGCACTACAGGCATACAGTCTTTGGCTCTTTTGGGCAGAAATATCACTATGAAAAATGGCAAAGCGGCTATGGCTCTTTTCCAAGAAATCTCTCAAGACATCAAAGACGCAAGCACCCACGAAGACCTGAAAAAATATGCTACCGCTTTGGCAGGCAAGTTGAGCGAAATCCAAAAAGTAACACAACATTTGGTAGGCTTTGCTATGAAAGGCGATACAGAGCGTTTCTTGGCTGATGCTACCCTTTATATGGAGGCTTTTGGTATTTTGGTGGTGGCGTGGCAATGGCTCAAACAAGGGACTGCCGCAAAACTCGCACTCCTTACCCAAAACCCTCAAGGAGATGACTTACAGTTTTATGAAAGTAAAATCCATACTATGCGTTACTATTTTGCTTATGAAGTCCCCAAGACACAAGGACTTATGACGCGCCTTTTAGATGACGAAGTGCTGACGATACAAGTAGAAAACGGAATCTTGGTGTAAACCTTGATAACATTTACGATTTAAGATGTACGATTTACGTTTGTAAAAATTAAATTGTCATTTATCTGTTAATCTAAAAACCTTGCCTGCCCAGACCGCTTATGCGTGTTTGGGCAGGCAAGGTTGTTTTTGGCACAGTATCAAAAAAGATTACCTATTTTTAACGTTGTCAATGGTCTGCGAACATTGACAACATTGAAAATAAAGAAAGTGTCGCCAATCCTACATCTTAAATCGTAACCATATTTAGCTCTTAGGCTTTTGTTTTTTCTGGCGTTGTGCTTCTGCACGTTCTTGCGCTTTTTTCTGCGCTTCTTCGAGCCAAAGTTGCATTTTGCTTTTGCCTGTGGCTTTGTCTTTATTTTCTTTTTTGTAACTTTCATAGCCTAAGCGCATCTTGTCTTTGTCTATGAAATACTTAGAAATAATCACTTGCTGTGCCACACTGAATAAGTTTTGTACCAAATAATACAAACTCAAACCCGCAGGCGAGGAGTTCAGCACAAAGATAAACATCACAGGCATGATGTACATGATGTACTTGTTTGGACCTTGCATGGAGGCTTGCCCCTGACTTGTATAATACGTAAGC
>RDXD01000113.1 GCA_004292575.1 Bacteroidota bacterium | reverse complement strand
GTGATATTCTCCACATTATGCAATCCTCCCATCGGCAACACCACTTCTTCCAGTACGGTATCTTTCAGTTTTACATTGAACCTGTATCCACCCTGCTGCAGCTGTATCGCATATGCGTAACTGTCAGCATTTTCATTGTCCCGGTCATAGGTCTGGATATGCGGAGCCTGCAGCAAGCTGGCCTTAGCCAGTCCTTGCTTATGGATCAGGGTTCCTCCCGGCTTCAGCCGGCGGCTGAAATCGGCAAAAGCCTGGTCTACCGCTTCGGGTGTTCCGTAGATATCGAGGTGGTCGGGGTCCATGGCCGAAATCACGGCGATATCCGGGCTCAGTTTCAAAAAACTCCTGTCGTATTCATCGGCCTCCACCACACAAACCTTGCGCTCATGGCTCCAGTAATTACTGTTATAGTTGGCGGCAATTCCACCCAGGAAGGCATTGCATCCGTAGCCACTGTGGGTAAGAATGTGCGCCACAAGTGTGGTAATGCTGGTTTTGCCATGTGTGCCGGCAATGCAAATGCTAAAGGCATCCTGTGTAATCAGTTGCAGCACATCGCTGCGCTTTAGCACGGTAAATTGGTTTTGTTGGTACCAGTTAAGCCCCAGGTGATTTGCGGGTATGGCGGGCGTGTAAACCACCACATCCGCAGCCTTGTCTATGCCACTTTCATCGTCGTGGTAAACAATGTTAATGCCTTCCTGTTGCAGCGTTTCAGTTAGTTTAGTGGGTGTTTTATCATAGCCCGAAACGTGCTTGCCCTTACTGTGAAAATAGCGGGCAATGGCACTCATGCCAATGCCGCCAATGCCAATAAAGTAAATGCGTTGTATGTTAGAAAGCTCCATCATTTTATGTGCTGTAGAATAAATTTTGCAATGGTTACATCGGCGTTAGGCTTAGCCATTTTTTTAATATTGAAAGACAATTGCTTACACAGTTCTACATCGGTTATTAATTGCAAGGCTGTGCTTACCAGCTTGTCTTTAGCGTCGTGGTTGGTAATGAGCATGGCTGCCTGTTGGTTAACCAAGGCCATGGCATTTGCCGTTTGATGATCTTCGGCTGCAAAAGGGTAGGGTACGAATATGGTTGGCTTTGCCACCATACACAATTCGGCCACACTCATGGCACCGCTGCGGCTAATAACCACATCGGCAGCGGCATAGGCTAGAGGCATATCGGTAATAAAATCGCCAACCCAAATATTGCTTTTTCCCAATGCTGCCAGTTTGGCTTCGGCAAGAAATGGTTTTCCCGTTTGCCATAGCAACTGCACACCTGCGGCCTCTAACGCTGGCAGGTTGCTTGCTATGGCTTCATTAATTGATTTTGCACCTAGGCTTCCACCCATCACAAACAAAACTGGTTTGTTGGGGTCTAGTCCAAATTCACTTTTGCCTTGTGCTGCCGTGGCTGTAATGTTGGCAATACTGCTGCGCACCGGGTTGCCGGTTACCATTAGTTTTTCTGCTGCAAAAAACGTTTCCATGCCAGCGGCGGCCACAAATATTTTTTTTGCTTTTTTACCCAATAGTATATTGCTTTTTCCCGCAAAAGCATTGCTTTCGTGCAGGTAGGTATCAATGCCACTGGCTTGTGCCATGCGCAAAACAGGATAGCTGCTATAGCCGCCCACACCAAACACGGCGTTGGGTTTAAATTGACGCAGTATTTTTCTTACTTGCAAAAAGCTTTTTATGAGCTTGAACGGCAAGCCTATATTTTTCACCAGCGACGACCGATTAAAACCAGCAATGGATAAGCCTTTAATGTGGTAGCCGGCTTGTGGTACCTTTTCCATTTCCATTTTGCCTTGGGCGCCCACAAAAAGAATGCTGGCGTTGGGCGCCACACTTTTTATGGCATTGGCTACCGCTATGGCCGGGAAAATATGCCCGCCCGTTCCTCCACCTGCAATAATTATTCTTTGGCTCATGCAGTTTCGGTTGTTTCGGGTGAAGAAATGGCGGCTTCATTTTTAGCTTTGCCTTCAAGTTTTTCTACATTGCTGGCCACACTTAAAATAAGGCCAATGGAAAAACAAGTAAAGATGAACGACGTGCCACCCATACTTACCAGCGGTAGGGTTACCCCCGTTACTGGCAGCAAACTAAGTGCTAACGCTAAAAATGCACCAAATGCGTAGGGGCATTTTCTAAACAGCCGAATGCTGCGGTACAAAAATGCCAGGTACAAAAACATAACCAGTCCAGCACCAACAATGCCGTATTCCTCTATGATGATGGCAAAAATAAAATCGCTGTAGGGGTGTGGTAAGTAATTGCGTTGCTCACTGTTTCCCGGGCCTCTACCAACCCAGCCGCCATTGGTAATGGCTATCTTGGCCTGTTGAATTTGGAATGAACTTTCCTCTTTTTTTGAGTAGGCAAAGTCTTGAATACGCCGTACCCAAGTGCCTACCCGGCCAGTTTGTTTTATGGTTTTGGCAGCGCTTTCACCTCCCGCAGCCAATGGCAACTCCGACTGGCTGTTGTTGGATAGCGCAAACACAACCAATACCACAATAGGAAGGGCCATTACTAGGCCTGTAAGCAACAAATGCTTGATGGAAGCACGCCCCAAAAATAACACCAACATACCGGTGCAGGCCGTAAGCAAGGCTGTGGATAGGTTGGCTGGGGCAATAAGCACGCTGGTAAGCACAATAGGAAACAGCAGCCGAACATAGCCTTGCGTAAAATTGGTGATAACGGCCTGTTTGCGGCTAAGCTGCCGCGCCAAATACATAAACAGTGCCAGTCGTGCAAAATCGCTGGTTTGAAAAGTAACGTTAACTACGGGTAGTTTTATCCATCGGCTGGCTTCGTTGTAATTGGCCCCAAAGGCTAAG
>RDXD01000112.1 GCA_004292575.1 Bacteroidota bacterium | reverse complement strand
AGTCTTGTTTTGTCTGGCTTGAGTCCGTACACTTTGGTATAAGGCGGGACACTGGCTGTGAAAGTGAGCTGAAAATCAGTGGTGTGTTTTTTAATGCTTTCATGTCGATTGCAACTACAGAGTAGCAAGAGTGATAGAATAAATAAATGGTTCATAGCAAAGCTGGTTTATGTCGCAATTTAGCTTTAAATCAGGAGATTTGCAAAAAATATGACGTTTTTTTTAGTCCCCACGATTAAAATCGTGGGCTAAATCAAACTAAACCCACGATTTTAATCGTGGGCAAGGTACAAATCTCCTACTTACCCTTTCAATTCAATACAAGCGACTACTTGCGCGTGGTCAGACTGCCATTCGGCTACGCGCTCATCACTGAGCGTTTCGTCTATGAGGTGGTCATTGAAAGTACGCACATAGCCTACGCGCCCGATGCTTTCGGGGTTTTCGGCTACGAGTTCTTGGCTGACCATGATGTGGTCGAGGGCTTCGTGGTGTCCGTTGTGAATGTGTGTATAATAAAAATCTTGGTAGCTTTTGCGCGACTGTATTTCTTTGACATGATACAAGATGATGTCCCAAATACCACGCTTCACGTGGTCAGGCATATTTCTAAAAGGAGGCTCTCCTGAGATGACGCGCGTAGATACAGCGCGGTCGTTGTCGTTCAGGTCGCCTACCAAAATAAGCGGTTTGCGCCTATTCTGTAGTTCATCTACTATGATGGTACGCAATGCGAGTGCCTCCGCCAAACGATGTATGGTTGCTTTTACTTCGCCTTCCGAACGCTCCAAAAGCGTGATGTCGCGGTCTTCTTTGTCAAGCATAGGTCGCTTTGACTTGAGGTGTGCCGTCAGAAAAGTAATGGCAAGATTGGGGCGCACCTCAATCGTTACTTTCAAAATAGCGCGTGTGAACTCCTTGGTTTCCATATCCATAGTGGCAGGGAATCCTTCTATGACTTCGTAGGCAAGGATAGGAAATCGGGAGGCGATGGCGACTGAAGGCGTATCGCCTTTGCAGGGTACCATGACGATTTTTGCCGAGCGCATATAGTCGCTTTTTTGGAGGGCTTCGCGCAGGGCTTTTTCATCAAAGACTTCTTGAAATCCTACAATGTCCGCGCCCATGCGGTCGAGCTGACTGCCTATCCACGCTATTTTTTGCTGATAGGTCTCGTGGCTGTAGCTACGTTTGCCATAATAGGTCTTTTCGGGCGATATTAGATTGAAAAGATTGAATGTACCAACTTTAAAGTCATTTGTCATAAGATTAGGGGATAAAATTTGTAGTATTTTTATCATAAGGCTTTCAGTTCGGCAATCATTTGGGCAGGATTGGGCGAGCTAAACACAAAATTGCCAGCCACGAGTACATCTGCGCCTGCTTCTATGAGAAGTTTTGCATTGTCCATATTCACACCTCCATCTATTTCTATCAATGTTTTCGCGCCTATATCTTCGCGCATGGCTTTTAGTTTTTGTACTTTTTGGTAAGTTTGGGTTATGAATTTTTGCCCTCCAAAGCCAGGATTGACAGACATGAGGCACACCAAATCTATGTCTTGTAAGATGTCTTCCAGCACTTGTACGGGTGTATGTGGATTCAGGGCTACGCCCGCTTTCATACCCAGTTGTTTGATTTGCTGAAGGGTGCGGTGCAAATGCGTACAGGCTTCTTGGTGTACTGTGAGGTATTCTGCACCCAATTTTTTGAACTCCTCAAGGTAACGTTCGGGCTGTACTATCATCAGGTGTACGTCGAGTGGTTTTTGCGCATGGCGTTGCAGGGAGGCAAGGACAGGCATACCAAACGAAATATTCGGCACGAATACACCGTCCATGATGTCTATATGTAGCCAATCGGCTTGGCTTTGGTTGAGCATCTCGACATCACGTTGTAGGTTGGCAAAGTCTGCAGCAAGGACTGAAGGCGCAATGATGGGCATATTTTTAAGTTTTGGGTCGTTTGTGGGGACACAAATAACGGCTGTGAAAAACTCCCCTTTGGGGTTGGGAGCGAAATAGTTATAAAAATATTTTTACAAAGGTAGGCAAGTTTTCAAAGTTAATACCTATTTTTGAAAAATAAAAACGCATTTGTCATGTCATTTGAAAAGCACCCATTTGAGGCTTTTGTACCAAAGCAAGC
>RDXD01000111.1 GCA_004292575.1 Bacteroidota bacterium | reverse complement strand
GGCAGGGTCTTCGACCACTGCCAAGGTTTCGTAACTTCGGCAGTGGTCGAAGACCCTGCCGATAGTTACAACCACACAAAAAACGAACATTTGAGCTTTCCTAAACAGTAGTGTCCCAACCCGCTTGCCTACCAAGTACGAAAAACGAGCGGGACGCTCCATGTTCGTGAGGTCTTAGCGGGACGCTAAGACTAATTTTAAGCATAATATACCTTAAAACACCTCTAATCTTTATTCGCACCTCTTATTTCAAACCTCTTACCTTCCCATGAGCTTAGAAAAAATCCAAATCTTGGAAGCCGAAATAACCAACTATGCCATCACAGACAAGGCAACGCTCGAAAACTTCCGCCTTGCCTACCTGAAGCGCGAAATACCCGCGCTCATGGGCGAAATAAAAAATATAGCACCCGAACTCAAAAAAGAGTACGGACAGGCTGTAAACGCGCTCAAGGGTTTGGCAGAAGAAAAGTTTTTTAGTACCCAAGATGCCTTAGAAAATGTAAGTGAGGCAGGCAAGACCCATACTATAGATTTTACCTTGCCTACCATACCGCACGAGCTGGGGACTCTTCACCCTATCACGCTTGTAAAAAATAGAGTCGTACAAATATATGAACGTTTGGGCTTCACACAAGCAGACGGACCAGAGATAGAAAACGATTGGCACAATTTTACTGCCTTGAACTTTCCGCCTGACCACCCCGCACGTGAGATGCAAGATACTTTTTTTCTTGAAAAAGACCCTGACATTGCACTCAGAACGCATACATCTTCAGTACAAGTGCGCTATATGCAAAACCACAAACCGCCTATGCGGGCTATCATGCTGGGGCGCGTATATCGCAATGAAGCTATCTCGGCAAGAGCGCATTGTTTTTTTCATCAAGTAGAAGGACTTTATATAGATGAGAAAGTAAGTATGCTTGACTTGAAGCAGACCTTGTATCACTTTGCCAAAGAAATGTTTGGCGAAGGGACTACAGTGCGTTTTCGTCCTTCCTTTTTTCCGTTTACAGAACCAAGTGCCGAGTTGGATATTTCTTGTGGTATGCACAATCCCAAGGGATGTTCGCTTTGCGGAGGTTCACAAAATATCTGCAAAGGCACAGGCTGGGTAGAGATAGGCGGTTGTGGTATGGTCGACCCTGCGGTACTGGAAAATTGTGGGATTGATTCAGAAAAATATACAGGCTTTGCGTTTGGTATGGGCATAGAGCGCATCACAATGCTCAAGTATCAAATCAAAGATTTGCGCCTATTCAGTGAAAATGATGTGCGTTTTTTAAGACAATTTGTGTAACATTTCTTATGAAGAATTTTGTAGAAGAACTCCGTTGGCGTGGAATGTTGCAAGACATCATGCCACAGACAGAAGAAACTTTATCCAAAGAACCCACCGCAGGCTATGTGGGCTTCGATCCTACTGCTTCCTCTTTGCATATCGGCAATCTTGTGCCGATTATGCTATTGGTGCATTTTCAACGCGCGGGACATAAGCCTATCGCGCTCGTAGGCGGTGCGACAGGTATGGTGGGCGACCCTTCGGGAAAATCAAAAGAGCGTAACTTGCTCACTATGGAGCAGTTAGCCATCAATGTAGCAGGCGTTCGCCAACAATTAGAGAAATTTTTGGACTTTTCGGGGGAGCGTGCGGCTGAAGTAGTGAATAACTATGATTGGATGAGCGGTTTTGATTTCCTGACTTTTTTGCGGGAGGTAGGCAAGTACATTCCTATCGGCTATATGATGTCCAAAGATTCAGTAAAAAACAGGCTGGAAGGAGGCATCTCGTTTACTGAATTTTCTTACCAACTGTTGCAAGGATACGATTTTTATCATCTTTATAAGGAGAAAAACTGCCTACTCCAGATGGGCGGTTCTGACCAATGGGGCAATATCACGACAGGCACAGAACTCATAGGCAAAAAAGACGGAGGCAAGGCGTATGCCCTTACCTGCCCGCTACTGACCAAAGCCGATGGACAAAAATTTGGAAAATCTGAAGCGGGCAATGTGTGGCTTTCTGCTGAACTTACCTCCCCTTACCTCTTTTATCAGTTTTGGATAAATGCCAATGATGCAGATGTGCCAAAGTTGTTGCGGTTTTTTACGTTGTATTCTAAAGAGGAGATTGAAGGTTTTGAAGC
>RDXD01000110.1 GCA_004292575.1 Bacteroidota bacterium | reverse complement strand
CCAAACAAAGCCACTTGAGAAGCCAAGCGCGTGGGCAAAAGCACGTCATCTCCCGCAAGGTCAAGGATATACGCGCCCTCAGCGTGGGCGTAGGCAAGGTTAAAACTTTTACAATTTCCTTGATTTTCTTTGTTTTGAAAAAAGCGAACGACTTGCCTGCCCTTCCACGCGCTTATGGTTTCAGTTATCACAGCCACACTTTCGTCTTGACTGGCATCATCTACTATCAGCAGTTCCCAGTCCGTATAAGTTTGTGCAAATACAGATTGTAGAGCTTCTGCCAAAAAAGGGGCATGATTGTAGGAAAGGCAAATGACGGAAACCAAAGCCATAAGAGCGCGGGGCAATAATTAAGATGATTCAAGGAATTTGTTTTTTTAGCTTGTTTTCAGCCATGCGACTGCTTCCACCTCGTTGGATTCATAGATGTTTTTGAACACTATGCCAGAGGTGTCTTCCCAAGAAACAATCTCCGCAGAGAGATTGCCCGCAGGGTTTCCTGCCATGAGGTGCGCTATTTTGGTAAGTCCAGCCTGATAAGCGGGTGCATACCAAGAGGCTACCAACCAATCTAAAAAACTCACTTCGAACCCTTCAGCATTGATGAGGGCAAGCAATTTTGTTTTTTGATGTGTGAGGACGCTTTGCAATACAGCATTTACGGCTTCTTTACCTTCTTCGAGTGTGATGAAGTCCGTTCCCCATTCCAAGACCACTACTTGCGCTTCGGTAGTGTGGTCATATACTTTTGCAGATGTTTTGTTAAGATATTCCATATTGGGTGCAAAGATAGTAAAACTTTTCACATTCCTTCAGAAAATATCCAACAAACTGACAAAATTACTGCCCTTGCCTACCAACTTATGCCAAAATTTCCTATCTTTGCACCCAATTACGAAAAGGTGCGTTTTTTGATTATTTTTAATAACAATCCAATTAATTTTCAAAAAAGCACGCGGATAACGCAGATGATACAGATGACAACGGATTTTCTAAAAACACAAAAAATCAGTGAAAATCAGCCTAATCCGCGTTATCCGCGTGCTAAAAAGATAAACTTATTTAATAGTTTCTCACTAACTTTCGTAAAAAAATCCATCACCAGAAAATTAGAAATTCAAATATAAATGTTCAATTTTGTCAATAAAGCCATTACTGCGATTTTTGGCTCCAAACATAAGCGCGACCTGAAGGAACTTGTACCGTACATTGCGCTCGTCAATACTGAATGGGAACGCCTCAAAGGAGTTTCTGATGATGCCTTGCGTGCAAAAACAAAAGAGCTTCAAGGCATCATCAATCAACGCCTTGTAGGTATTGATACGCAAATAACCGATACGCGCACGCAAGCCCAGCAAACGCCAGACGTAATGGCAAAAGAAAAACTTTTTGCCCAAATCGACAAACTCGAACTTGAGCGCAACAAGCAACTCGAAGGCGCACTACTTGAAGTCTTGCCTACCGCTTTTGCTATCGTGAAAGAAACTGCCCGTAGATTCAAAGAAATGGGCAAAATGACTGTTACGACTTCCGAACACGACACGCTCCTCGCTACCCAATACAACCGAAAGCACGTACAGATAGAGGGAAGCACTACCACATGGCAAGGTACTTGGCTTGTGGCAGGACACGAACTGAAGTGGGACATGATGCACTATGACGTACAAATCATAGGCGGTGTAGCCCTACACAAAGGCAAAGTAGCAGAAATGGCAACAGGGGAAGGTAAAACGCTCGTAGCGACCTTTCCTGCCTTCCTCAATGCACTCGCAGGGCGCGGTGTCCATATCGTAACAGTCAATGACTACCTCGCCAAGCGCGACTCGGAGTGGATGGCTCCCGTTTTTGAATTTCACGGACTGAGGGTGGATTGCATAGACAAGCACCAGCCACACACGCAGGCAAGGAGAGAGGCTTATCAGGCAGACATCACTTATGGCACAAACAACGAATTTGGCTTTGACTATCTCCGCGACAACATGGCAAATGACCTTTCGGAAATGGTACAGCGCAAGCACCATTACGCAATGGTCGATGAGGTCGATTCGGTTTTGATAGATGACGCGCGTACACCGCTTATCATTGCAGGTCCTGTACCCAAAGGCGATATACACGAGTTTGATATGCTCAAGCCACGTATCCAACGCCTTGTAG
>RDXD01000109.1 GCA_004292575.1 Bacteroidota bacterium | reverse complement strand
AATCGAAGCAGGCTTAAAATGTTTGCAAGGGAAAAGCATTGTGAATTCCATCAGCTTAAAGGCTGGTGAAGAAGAGTTTCTTCGCCAGGCAAAATTAGTGAAGCGATATGGTGCCGCAACTGTCGTTATGGCTTTTGATGAAATTGGTCAGGCAGATACGTATCAACGAAGAATTGACATTTGTAAAAGAGCGTATGACATTCTCACTCAAAAGATAAATTTCCCTCCACAGGATATCATTTTTGATCCCAATATTTTGACAGTCGCAACGGGAATCGAAGAACACAACAATTATGCGGTGGACTTCATCAATGCTACACGTTGGATTAAAGAAAACTTGCCTCATGCGAAAGTTTCGGGAGGTGTAAGCAATATTTCGTTTTCTTTCAGAGGCAATGACAAAGTGCGTGAAGCTATGCACTCCGCTTTTCTTTACCACGCCATCAAAGCGGGTATGGACATGGGCATTGTGAACGCGGGTATGATTGAGGTTTATGATGATATTCCAAAAGAAATGTTGGAATTGATTGAAGACGTATTGCTCAACCGCAGGCAAGATGCTACTGAACGTTTGGTTGAATTTGCGGAACGCATCAAAGGCGACAGCGCAGGCAAGCAAAAGGAAAACGACCTTGCATGGCGCGAAACCACTGTAGAAGAACGTCTGAAGCACGCCCTCATCAAAGGTATTACGGACTTCATAGACCAAGACACCGAGGAGGCAAGGCAACAGTTTGACAAGCCTTTGCAGGTTATCGAGGGACCGCTTATGGCTGGTATGAGCGTAGTAGGCGATTTGTTTGGGGCAGGCAAGATGTTTTTGCCCCAAGTAGTGAAGTCGGCAAGGGTAATGAAAAAAGCGGTAGCTTACCTAATGCCTTTCATGGAAGAGGAGAAGAAACTTGCTCTTGCCAAAGGAGAAGTAAGCACACAAGGGGCAGGCAAGATTTTGATGGCTACCGTAAAAGGCGATGTCCACGACATAGGCAAGAACATTGTAGGCGTGGTATTGGCTTGTAACAATTACGAAGTGATTGATATAGGCGTGATGGTGCCTGCGGAAAAAATCCTCGAAGTAGCTATCAAAGAAAAAGTTGATGTCATTGGTTTGAGTGGTTTGATTACGCCAAGCCTTGATGAAATGGTGTATTTGGCAAGCGAAATGGAAAGGCAAGGTTTTAAAATTCCTTTGCTTATCGGTGGAGCTACAACTTCTCGCATACATACAGCCGTAAAAATTGCACCCAAATACAGCTCGCCTGTAGTCCATGTGCTTGATGCCTCGCGCAGTGTGCCTGTGGTGAGTAGCCTCCTAAGCCCCGAACAAAGAGAGCAATTTGCGAAAGACATCAGGCAAGAATATGACGAAATGCGCGAAGGACACGCCAACCGCAAACAAGACAAACGCTTTGTTTCGATAGCAGATGCCCGCAAAAATAAGTTCAAAATTGAATGGAACACCAAAGACATCAAAACGCCTAATTTCTTGGGCAATCAAGCCTTTATTGATTACGATTTGGCGGAATTGGTGGAATACATAGATTGGACTCCTTTCTTCCAAACGTGGGAATTGCATGGCAAATTCCCCAAAATTTTAGAAGATGCTGTAGTGGGTGTAGAGGCAAAAAAACTCTATCATGATGCTACTACGCTTTTGCAAAAAGTAGTGGCAGACAAGTCCTTGCAGGCAAGGGGCGTGATAGGTTTCTATCCTGCCAACGTCCAGAATGATGACGAAATCGCGGTTTATAACTTCGATGAAAAAGTAATAGAAACAGCTTGCGAAAAACATGGACACCACAAACACCTGCATTTTGACGCAGTAGGCAAGGAAAACCCGAAAGCCATGCTCTATTCGCTTCGTCAGCAATCAGAAAAATCACAAGACGTTGCCAACCTTTCGCTTGCGGACTTTATCGCGCCTGTGGAGTCTGGTTTGCAAGATTATATTGGTGGTTTTGCGGTGTCTATTTTTGGGGCTGAAGAAATTTCACAAAAATTCATGCTCGACCATGATGACTACAATTCCATTATGATAAAAGCCCTTGCCGACCGTTTGGCAGAGGCATTCGCAGAGCGTATGCATGAGCGTGTGCGCAAGGAGTTTTGGGGTTATGAACCTTCGGAAAACCTGACCAACGAGGATTTGATTAAG
>RDXD01000268.1 GCA_004292575.1 Bacteroidota bacterium | reverse complement strand
ATGGAGCTTAAGCGGCAATGCCGGCACCAACCCTGCCAACAATTTTATAGGTACTACGGATGATCAGCCGGTGGTGGTGAGGCAAAATAATGTGAGGGCAGGATTTTTGACGGGCGTACCTGGTACCGCCAATACTAGTTGGGGGTTTGCAGCCTTAAATGCAGCTTCAACCGGCCGATTAAACACTGCGGTTGGTGCACAGGCTTTGTATTTTAATACTACGGGGAACGACAACACCGCTATTGGAGCAGATGCCCTTTTTAGCAATACGGAAGGGAGTTCCAACACCGCCATTGGGCTATTAGCCCTTAATCGCAATACCACCGGGTATTCCAATACCGCCAATGGGAGATCCGCCCTTTTTTCTAATACCACCGGCTTTAGCAATGTGGCCGTAGGCATGAGAGCACTCTTTAGAAACACCACACGCAGCAACCTGGTGGCCGTGGGCGATAGTGCCTTGTTTAATAATGGTGTAGGGGCAACGCTATCATTTCAAGCCACGGGCAATACAGCGGTAGGCAGTAAGGCGCTTTTTGCAAATACCACTGGAAATAACAATACCGCCAATGGGGTAAGTGCGCTTAGTGGCAATACATCAGGCGTGCACAACACGGCCAATGGGGTAAATGCCCTTAGAAGCAATACCACGGGGAGCAACAACACCGCCAATGGGATAGATGCGCTTCGTAGCAATACCATGGGGAACAACAACACCGCCAATGGGGCAGGTGCCCTGTTTAGCAATATAGAAGGGGGTAACAATACCGCCAACGGGGAATCTGCGCTTATTAACAATACCACCGGCTTTAGCAATGTGGCCGTAGGCATGAGAGCACTCTTTAGCAATACAACCCGCAGCAACCTGGTAGCCGTGGGCGATAGCGCTTTGTTTAATAATGGTTTAAATGTGACTATGGATTTTCATGCTGCTAAAAATACTGCTATTGGCAGTAAAGCTTTATTTGCAAACACCATTGGGTATGATAATGCCGCTTTTGGCTACAATGCCCTTCTCAATAATACCGAGGGACAACACAATACCGCCAATGGGGCAGATGCCCTTCGAAGTAATACCATAGGGTTTTATAACACCGCTAGCGGAGCCAATGCGCTTAATAGCAATACCACTGGCAATAACAATTCTGCAATGGGTGGCGATGCCCTTCGAAGTAATGTAGATGGTAGCTTCAACACGGCTATCGGACGAAATGCCCTTTTTACTAATACCATGGGCAGTTCCAACACCGCCAGTGGAGTACAAGCCCTTTCTAACAATACGGAAGGAAGTAACAACACCGCCAATGGACGAACTGCACTATTTAGAAATACCACCGGAAATGGTAATGTCGGAATTGGAACCAGTGCCCTTTTTGAAAATACCACCCGCAGCAATCTGGTAGCCGTGGGCGATAGTGCCTTGCATAATAATGGACTTGATGCCACACAAGCTATGCATGGTACGGCCAATACAGCCGTAGGTAGTAAAGCGCTTTTTGCAAATAAAACAGGGTTCGGCAACACCGCCAATGGGGCAGCAGCTCTTCGTAGCAATACCTTAGGTAATTTTAACACCGCCAATGGGGTAAATGCCCTCTATAGCAATAGCACCGGGTTTTCCAACACCGCTAATGGGGTAGATGCCCTTTATAGCAATACCACAGGTATTTTTAACACCGCCAATGGAATAAGTGCTCTTCGATTTAATACCGAAGGGAGTAACAACACTGCCAATGGGGCAGATGCCCTACTGAACAATAGCATGGGAAATAGCAATACTGCTTTTGGCACCGCAGCCGGTCGTAACAACCAAGCCGGAAGTGGTAATGTATTTATTGGGAGCCAGGCCGGGTTTAATGAAACCGGCAGCAACAAACTCTACATCAACAACAACAATGGTAATGCCAACAATGCCCTGCTGTATGGCGAGTTTGACACCCAAAGATTACGCATACAGAACAAACTGGGTATTGGCCGTCTGCCAAGCACTTATCCGCTGGAAATACAAGCATTGGCCGGAACCGATGACCTGCTACAGTTTTTTAATGCAGCAGGTACAGCAAGATGGCACCTTAACCTGCTACCCAACGGAAGCCTGAATTTTACCGAAAGCCCCGCTGCTACCAACCGCTTAGTATTGGGCATAGGTGGCGAAGTG